>JAHIVS010000181.1 GCA_018816605.1 Pseudomonadota bacterium | reverse complement strand
TTTTGATACTGTTTTAAAATATATCGTCAATATTTTAATTTTGTACATTATCATTTTTATTGTCCGGGAACTGATCCTTCAATTGTACACCCACGAGCACCTGGTGAACAACACCCTGGTCGGATTCGGGAGATTGTTGTTGTGTCTGGGGGTGATCCGGTCCATGGCATTGCTGATTAGCCCTGAAGGTGAAAAGCGTATCAATTGATCAGAATAAGCCTCTCTTTGGACCGGGCAGCGGGTGGTGCAAATTAATGTTTTTTACAGATGTGCCGATGGGGTTTTGTATATGGAACCTTGCGTTTCTATTTTTTTAGTGAAGGAGACATCCAATGAGCACCATACCAGACACTTCATCCACAGGGCTGTCCGGCGGGCGGGGCAATCTTCAGAATGCCCAGTTTTCAGGAAATTTAAGGAAAATGTCCGCCAATGCCCATGAAAGCCTTGATACCGGCCTGACCATAAAGACCCGGGAGGGGGACGTTGTCACGCTGTCATCCAAAAGTTTTTCAGAACTCAATGCCTTTGAATACACGAGCAGGGGACAGATTCGGAGTGATTCCGGAAGCGCCCAGATGAACCGGCACATCCGGGAGATCACCCTGACCACTGGAGAGCGTTTTTCCTTTTCCGTTCAAGGGGATTTAAACGAGCAGGAGCTTGCAGACATCGAGGCCATTGTAAAAGGTGTGGACACAATCGCCGGTGAAATGGTCCGGGGGGATATGGGGAAGGCCATGGAAAAAGCCATGTCCATGGGCAGCTATGATTCTGTCTCCATGTATTCAGCCGACATTTCCTATCAGCGGTCCTATGCGGTCAGCCAGGAAACAAGTTCGGTCTCCCATGGGAGATTGCCGAGTTCAGCGCGGGATACAGGTATTCTTGATGGCGCCAAGCAGGTGGCTTCTCTGGTGGACCAGATGGCCCGATTTTTGGAAAAACAGGACGAAAAACTGCTGGCAAAAGCCCAGCACCCGCTGGCGGCATTGTTTGACCAGCTCCTGAAAAACCAGGAAGATGCCGATGAAACCAAGACCCCGGCCTATGAAGCCCTGAAGAGTGCGGGAGAACAGCTGGACCAGGTCATCAACGATATGCTTAAAACGGCCTTTAAAACAAGCTTAAACGATTTTGTTTAGGGACGTAAAAAGAAAATCTGCGTCCCCTTTTTCTCAGATCAGATTGTACCGGGTCAGTGCCGAGGTGACAATAAGGTCAATGAGCTGTCGATAGTCTTCCATGGGGCCTTGGGTCGAAGGGTGGTGCAGGGTAAGCATCTGGGGACTCCAGCTTTTTACGGGTTTTAATCCCGGAATACCATTGACCTCTATGATTTTCAGGTTTCCCTTTCCATCCAGGCGCAGGTCTGTCCTGACATGGTCCAGGCATTTAAGCGCTTCCATGGCCTTTCGGGTCACCGCAATGGCCTCTTCTGCATAACGGCCTGCGGGCTTGATTTTGGTGGCCCCCACCCCGCGCAGTTCTGCCCTTAAAATGGGATATTTTCCAAATAAGGCGTTATTCACCTCCACTCTTCCGGGAAGAAATTTTTGAAGTTCTCCATTGCCCAGCATGAGGACGGTATATTCCTGGCCCGGCAGGTATTCTTCCACCAGTGCCGGCTGGTCAAACTGTTTGTGGATGAAGGCCACCTGTTTTTCCAGGTCAGATCGGTTTTCCACCACGCTGTTGTCGCTGATGCCCACGGATCTGGATTCATAACTGGGTTTTACAAAGGCCGGAAAAGGGATGTCGGGCAGGGCGCCTCCCGCCTCGATCTGGTGGTGATAGGGAACGGGCACCCCATGGGCATGCATGATTTTGTGGGTGGCGGTCTTGTGAATCAAGGCCTTCATGGTGGCGGCATTGGGGCCGATATAGGGGATGCTGCGGGTGTCCAGTATATCGGCCAGCCATTTTTCATCGCCTTCGCCCATGCCGATGGTTTCCGACTTGCCGGAGATGTGGTAGAGGGCACTCCAGGCAATATCAAAGCCCTTTGTTTCAATGGCGGTATAAAACTGCTCCATGGTGGAAACAAAGGCAATTTCTGCAGCCTTGCCCGAGGCTTCAATGGCCCGGGCCATTTCTTGTGTCACGGAAAGATCGCCCCATCCCTGGGCATCTCCGGCCGGTCCTGTGATCAATAATATTTTTTTCATGTTTCTCCTGATAGGTTTTCCTTTGCAATAATGTTCAGGTAACCTGGAACAAGTCTTTGTCCCAGGTGTAGCGTTTCAGTGCATCTACGGTCCGGGGGGATACGGGTTTGAGCAGTTTTTCATAGGAATTGATGCGCGCCTCGTCCCAGCATACCCGTGACACGATTTTCATGGTAATTTCAGGACAGGCAAATCCGGACCCGGAATGTTTGTCAAAAACCGCCTGGGCCATCCGAATATTGGGATTTAAGATAAAAATTTTGTTTCGGGTATGCTTTTCCAGGGCTGAGGCAAACCCCTGGCTGCAATAGCCGAAATGGGTGCAGCAAAGGGCGGCAAAAATGTTTCCTCCCGAGGGTCCCAATTTTAAGGCGGCTTGCCTTGCATTGGCGTCAATCATCCCAAAGACATCCGGGCTGAAGGGATCCCTTTCAATTTTTCCTGCCAGGTCGATACAGCCCTGGGTGACGATTCTTCCAGGGGCTATCCCCAAGTTCACCAGGGCCTTTTCATGGGTTTGTTCCCCAATGGTGGTGGGGGTTGCGAAGATGACCACCCGGCTGTCAGGGGTTTGCACCAGATGGTCATAAATGAGGTCAACCCCGTGATCCACAATGCCGGTTACCCGGATCTGCCCGGTGCGGGAAAATGGGGTGAACGGATAGATCACCGACAGGGTGTTGCAGGCAATGAGGATGGCATCGGGGGAAAATTCTGCCATGGCTTCCATGGCGTTATTGAACACCATTGCCTTTTCCGCCATGTCCGGCAGATGATTATACCCTTTGTCCTCAAATGGCCATGCATTAAAATAAACCAGGGAGATCTGTTCAACGGGCGCATTTTTTTCCATTCGTCCGGCGATATCGGCAAAAACAGACAGGCCCCCAAGGCCCGAGTCGGTTACCAGGAGGGTTGTTTTGGTTTTATTCATCCACAAAGTCCCATGGGTTTCAATCCAGTTTTTTCCGGGTGAGCCATTCTTCGGCAAGGTTCCGGGCCCAGGTCAAAGAGGTTTCAATTTCCCCTGTCACCATGCGGGTCATCATGTCTCGCCAATGGTAAAAATGCTGGGGGCAGGTGAGCCGGTTCCGGAACATGGCCGCCCCCTTTTGGGGATGGGACTCCATGGTTTCCATGATCCAGGCCAGTTCACTCTTGAATCCCTTCCGGCCGTAATAATGGAGGAATCCGTTCCAGGCATCGTCAATTCCCTGGGGGGTGTCCAGGGGAAGGGATATCTCTTTGAACCGGGTGAAAAAAGTGTCTTGATCCTCTCCTTTTAAGGCAGAAAGTCCCTGATCCCGGATCTGGTAGGGAACAAGGTCAAGGGAGACGAGCGCGTCACGTGTCAGGCCCAGTTTTACAAGATAGCCAAGTTTGCGGAAATATAGGTCCGTGTCCTGGTAAAAGACAAAATTGCCCAGGCTGCAGCAGATGGGCACCCCCCTGTGAAATTTAATGCCCTGGGGGACATGGGGGTGGTGACCTATCACCGCATTAGCCCCGGCCTCAGCCATTTTTATAAAGGCATCCATCACATAGGGCGGGGCAAAGGGAATATATTCAAGGCCGCAATGGGCAATGACAACCACCTGGTCCACCTCTTTTTTTAAGGTCTGAATCTGGGCCTCAATCCGGGGAATTTCCCAGCCCATGACACCGGGGCCTTTGCCTGCGGCGGTCAGATCTTCGCCTTCGGAAAAATTGACAATGGCAATGGTGATGCCCTTGGCCGTAAGGATCATGGGTTTTTCGGCTTCTTCAATGGACATGCCCGCACCCGTCCATTTGATGTTGTTCTTTTCCAGGAGGCCAAGGGTGTCCTGGAAGGCGGCCGGACCAAAGTCAAACACATGGTTATTGGCCAGGGTGACGGCATCAACAGGAAGGGCCGTCAATCCTTGGATATGCCGGGATTCGCCCTTGAACACCGCCCCGCTTTTGACAACCGGGCTGCCCCGGTCGCTCAAGGGGGCTTCCAGATTGACCACACACAGATCCGTTGACCGAATCACGGGCAAAAGATCTCCGTAAAGGGACGCTGGATTTGTTTCAATGATGGGTTTAAAGAGGCGGATGGGGGCCCAGTCCCCTGCAACGCACAGGGTGGCCAAAGGAGGGTTTCCCGATGACCAGCAGCCATTCTCCCAGTTAAAGGAAGAAGCACAGAGCATTCTACCGGTCTCCTGGAGAAGTGTAGCAAATGGGCATCCGCGTTGTCAGGGATGCCGTGATTTCATAATTGATGGTCCCCAGGGTTGCCGCAATATCATCGGCAGTAATTTTTCCATTGCCCTGGGCGCCCATGACCACCACTTCATCCCCCAGAACGCAGTCAGGGATGTGGCCCACGTCGATCATGGTAAAATCCATACACACCCTGCCGACAATGGAGGCCTTTATTCCCCTGACCAGCATCTGGCCCTGGTTTGACAATTGGCGGCTGTACCCGTCTGCATATCCGATGGGGATCGTGGCAATCCGGGTGGCTGTTTTTGTGAGGTGGGTGGACCCATAGCTGACGGCAAACCCTTTGGGCACGCTTTTCAAATGGATGATTTTTGAAAGGATGGACATGGCCGGTTTCAGGGTAATCCGGGTGTGGTCTGTCTCATCCGAGGGCCAGAGCCCGTAAAGGGCAATGCCCGTGCGGACCATCTGTAAGTGGGAATCGGGCATGTCGATGGTTGCCGCCGAATTGGCGGCATGGCAGATGGCCGGTGTGATGCCTTTTTCCTCCAACCGTTTGACCAGCAGCTTAAACCGGTCCAGCTGGTCCTTGGCATGGGCTTTGTCTCTGGCATCTGAATTGGCCAGATGGGTGTAGATCCCTTCAATGGCCAGTCCTTTTAAGCTGTGGATGGCCAGTATTTCATCAAGACTTTTCCAGGGGGCTTCATCCAGGGTTTTGGGGCTTAAAAGCTGGTCATGGAGAATTCCCAGCCGGCCCATTCCCGTGTCCACCTTGATATGGACTTTTAAGGCAAGTTTCTGCTTTTCAGCCATTGCTGCAATGGGTTTGGCTGTTTCAAGGCTGGTCAGGGTAATGCGGATATCATGGGCGCAAGCATAGGGTATCTGATCGGGCAAAATGTCCCCGAACAAAAGGATGGGGGCCTGGATTCCTGCCTGCTTTAATTCAACGGCTTCGGATATCCGTCCGACCGCCAGAAAATCTGCTCCGTTTTTAAGTGCGGTCCTGGCGGTCTGGACAGCGCCGTGGCCATAGGCATTTGCCTTGACCACCGCCATGAGAAGGGTGTCCCCGGGCAGAAGGTTTTTCAAACTTCTGGCATTGTGGGCCAATGCCCCAAGGTCCACCTGAACCCGGGTCTGGGGTTGCAGCAGGGGAGAAGACAGGTGCATCAGAGAATTTCACCTTGTCCATAGGCCTGGGTATATGCTTTAAACAATGCCATCACATGGGCGGTTTTTTCGCCGGGTTTTCCGGTGCCTATTGTTAGGTCGTCCACCTGGATGACGGGAACGATTTCTTTATTTGAGGCGGTGATAAAGATCTCGTCCATCTGGTTTAATTCATCGGCAGCCACATGGCGCAATTGAAGTTGATACCGATCCTTTGTCAGGTCCAGAACCACCCGCCGGGTGACTCCCGGCAGGATGGAGTCGGGCGGGGTGATCAGCCGATCGCCTTTAAAGCAGAAAAGATTGGTGGTGGTGCCTTCCAATAATCGGTTTTTCCGGTCTTTGTAAATGGCTTCCACAGCACCGGTTTTGTGGGCCTTTTGCAGGGCAAAAACGGCAGACAGATAGTTGGTCGTTTTGGATGTCGGGATGAACCGCTCCATATCAACGGTGATGATTTTGGTACCCTCTGTGTACCACCATGCCGGCAATTGAAATTTCGGGGTCACCATGACCATGAGAATTCCGTTGCCCTGGGGGGTAACCCCATCCGGACTGATTCCCCCCGTGTAAATGATCCGGATATTGGATTCCGTATGATGGGGGTTCTTTTGGATGGTCCGGACCACAATTTTGCAGATTTCTTCATGGGTGTGCCCGAGGACCAGGCCGATTTGTCTGGCCGAGTTCTCCAGGCGGGCCACATGCTCTTCAACAAAAAAAGGGCGTTTGTTATAGGTGATTAAAAAATCAAACACCCCATACCCCCTCAATACCGTGATGTCTTTTGCAGAAACCACAGCCTTTTCATCATCGACAAATTCACCGTCAATATAATAGACATCCATGATGACTTCCTCTAATTTACAGGGGGGGTAAATACCCGCTGGGCCAATTCACTGTCCAGCATGAGCAGGCCATGGCCTTCTCCTTTTACCAGTTTGAGCTTGTTGAGAATGGCTTCCATGGTGGCTTCTTCTTCCACCTGCTCTTCCACAAACCAGTCAAAATGCCTTCTGGCGGCATGGTCGTTTTCCTGGATGGCCAGGTCCATGATGTCGTTGATCAGGCCCGAGACCAGTTTTTCGTGTGCATATGCCAGTTCAAAAACCTCCAGGGGGGAGGAAAACTCAGTCTTGGGGGCTTCGATCTCCTTGAGAAGAACCCGGCCGCCCCGCTCATTGAGAAACCGGTACATTTTCATTGCATGGGCCCTTTCTTCCTCCACCTGGACCAGGAAAAAATTTTCAAACCCGCTTAACCCCGTGGCGCTGAAATAGGCCGCCATGGAAAGATAGTAATAATCTGAAAATAGTTCGCGGTTGATCTGGTGGTTGATGGCTTCTTCTAATTTTTGTGAAATCATGGATATACTCCTTTATATATTAGGATGCGTCTGAAAATTGGGTGGAATGCTCGTCTATCTTAACTTTTTTTAAAGACAGCTTCAATACATTGGAGAGAATTATCTTGGAAATTTTTTTGCATGTTGGCGGCAAAAAAAGCGGCATTTGGGCCAAAGACAAGGTGGGGGCCCAAGGGGCGGGGGTTTTTGTTCTCTCCTGCGGCATGGACCATTTGCCACCAGGCCAATGCACTTTTTGTTTCATTGGAAAAATAGTCGGGAGTAAACCCTGTGCGGACAGGAATAAGATGAAATTCTTCCCAGGGCAAAAGAAAAGAAATGGCGGGGTCGCCTGCCCAGGGAACGGGCAGGGCGATTGTTTTGTTTTCCCCCTGGAAAATTTCATGGAGGATGAGGTGGGCGCCGGGTTTTAAAACCCGGTAAAACTCTTCCAGGGCTGTTTTTTTGTCCCGGATATTCATGAGAATATGCTGGCAGAGAATCAGATCAAAGGAATCGTTCTCAAAGGGCATGGCCAGGACAGACCCCTGTTCAAAGCGAACATCAAGGCTGCACTGGCGGGTCAGATCCTTTGCCGTCTCAATAAAGGCCCGGCCAAGATCAATGCCCGTGACCCGGCAGTCAAATGTCGCGGCCATCAGCCGGGATGACCCGCCGATGCCGCATCCTGCATCCAGAATGTGGAAGTTTTTTGTCGTGGATATGGTGCCGGACAGGCCCGTCTTTTCGAGGAGGGCAAGGGTGGCAGGCGCCCCCCCTGTGTGGAGCTGGTCAACAGGGCTCAAGCTCTTAATGGCAAGGGGCAGGGTGTTTTTCCCTGATTCTTTTAAGGCATCCTGGATTCTGCGGGACAGGTTCCGGGAATGATAATGGTTTTCTACACAAGCGTCCATGCCGCGCCTCTGGATTTATCCGATGGCTGGCGGCCGGAACACTCAGAAGACAGGCTGTTCCGGCCGGTTGCAGCCATATCAGGTTCTCAGTTGTTCAAGGTCGGCAAAAAAATCAAGGGCTTCCGGATTTTTCAGGGCGTCTTTGTTTTTAACCTCCTTGCCTTCAATCACTTTTTTCACCGCCAGTTCTACTTTTTTCATGTTCAGGGTATAGGGCACGTCCGGGGTTTCAATGATCTTGGCCGGCACATGGCGGGGAGATGCATTGGCCCGGATGTCTGCCCGGATTTTGGCCTCCAGCTCCTTTGTGAGCGTATACCCCGGGGCCATTTTGACAAACAGGATTACCCGCACATCATTGTTCCAGGACTGGCCCACCACCACCGAGTCTTCCAGTTCTGCCATGGCATCCAGGCGCCGGTAAATTTCTGCTGTGCCGATCCTGACCCCCCCGGGGTTCAGTGTGGTGTCCGACCTTCCGAACATGATGACCCCGCCCCGGGGGGTCACCTGGATGAAATCTCCGTGGGCCCAGATGCCGGGATATTGGTCAAAATAGGCGGAATGGTATTTGGAACCGTCGGTATCTCCCCAGAAATAAATGGGCATGGAGGGGAAGGGAGCGCAGCAGACCAGTTCTGCCTGTTGGCCGACCACCGGCTTTCCGGCATCGTCAAAGGCATACACCTTCATGCCAAGGCCCCGGCATTGAAGTTCTCCTGGATACACCGGTCCCATGGGATTGCCCAGGGCAAAACATCCATTCAGGTCAGACCCGCCGGAAATGGAAGCCAGAAGCAGGTCTTTTTTTACATGGGCATAGATGAAATCAAAGTTTTCATTGGACAGGGGAGAGCCGGTGGAAAGGACGGATTTAAGATGGGACAGATCGAATTGCTCTTTCGGGCGCACACCGGCATTCTTCAAGGCTTCAATATAACCGGCACTGGTGCCGAATACCGTGACTTTTTCATCTTGGGCCATTTCCCATAGGGCGTCCGGTCCGGGATGAAAGGGATTGCCGTCAAAGAGCACCAGGGTGGCCCCCACACTCAGGGAACAGGTCAGCCAATTCCACATCATCCACCCGCAGGTGGTAAAATAAAAAATGGTGTCCTCTTCTTTTAAGTCCGTATGGAGCACCAGCTCTTTTTTCTGGTGGACAAGAACCCCGCCTCCGCTCTGGACCATGCATTTGGGAAGACCCGTGGTCCCGGAAGAATACATGATATACAAAGGGTCATCAAAATCCATCTGGGTAAATTCGATCTTTGTTGCGTTGGGATCTTTGAAATTGTCAAATAACACAGCATTGGCCAGGGACGAGATATCCGGGTCCGCGCTTGTATAGGGGATGACCACAATTTTTTCAATGGAGGGCAGTTCTTTGACAATTCCGGCAATGCGCTGGATGCTGTCTAGGGGTTTGCCCTTGAAAAAATACCCGTCTGCCGTGAACAATACCCTGGGCTGGGTTTGGCCGAACCGGTCCAGGACGCCTTTGATGCCGAAATCCGGGGAACAGGAGGACCAGATGGCACCGAGGCTTGTGGCGGCCAGCATGGCAATGATGCTTTCGGGCATGTTGGGCACAAAGCCCACCACCCGGTCTCCCTTTGTGATACCCATGGCTTTCAGGGAGGCGGCTGTTTTGGCCACTTGATCATAGAGCTGGTTATAGGTCAGGGTTCGCCGGACCAAATCTTCTCCCCTGAAAATAAGGGCTGTCTTGTCATTTCGAAATTGCAGAAGATTTTCTGCAAAATTGAGTTTGCTTCCCACGAAAAATTTTGCCCCGGGCATTTTGTCCTTGTTTTCAATGGCCTTTGTAAAGGGGACAGAGGCCTTGATATCCAGAAAATCCCAGGCCAATGACCAGAAATCTTCCAGATTTTCCACGGACCATTCCCAAAGCGCCGGGTAGTCTGTAAAACCTTTGTTGAATTGTTTGTTTACACGGGTCATAAAACGGTACATGTTGGTGGCTTTGATTCTGTCCTCCGATGGCTGCCACAATGGGGATATCATGTTTGGGGTACCTCCTTATTCATACAAAACGGCAAGTATGGTGGCTTTGTCGGTTTTTGCCGTTATGTAATGGGATGTTGTGGAAAGATAATAGGCGCTGTCTCCGGGTTCAAGGTCATAGGTTTCATTGGCAATGGTCAGGTTGACGATTCCTTCCAGAACGAAGATAAACTCTTCTCCGTTGTGGACGGAAACTTCTTTTTCTTCAATTTTTTCCAATTGCACGATCAAGGCTTCCATGTGGCGTCCCTGGACTTCAGGGGCCAGGCTCATATAAGCGTAGACATTTTTCTTATTGGTTTTGGAAGCCGATCTTGCCACCTGCTTTCTGTCATTTTTCCGGGTGATGGAATACAATTTGGTGCCCAGGCCGGAAACAAGGCGTCCCACAGCGGCATCCAGAGCTTTGGACAGCTTCATGACCATGCCCAGCTGGGGTTTTTGTTTGCCGTTTTCGATATCTTCAAGGTCGGAGATTTCAAACCCGGTGAGGCTGGACAGATCTTCAAGGGAAATTCCCCTTTCCTGTCTCAGCAGGCGGATACGGGTTCCCACCTCATCCACTTCCCCGGCCTTGCCATTTTTGATATTTCCGGTGAGATCTTCAAAATAGTCTACATTGATATGGGGAATAGTCTCTTTTTTTTCCATGGCATCTCCTTTGCTAGATTTTCCAATCAGACTTTTAAAATCGGAAAGATCTATATTTTGGGAAAGTTCTGATCCGGTGCTTCACTTAGTGTTTCTTTTAAACGGCCAAGCCCTGGTCTGGCCTGGTGCATATGGCCTTTTTTCAGGGTGAGGCCGTTGGTGATGGCCTCACTAAAATTTTGTCAACAGCCTGGCCATGTTCTATACCCATTTCGTCAATTTGTACAAGGGTATCTCCTTGGTCTCTCCACATCGGGTGCTTTTAAAACCTGAAATTTCCAAAGGTGGCGTCCCCAATGGGTTTTATCAGGCTGACCTCAAATGCCATGGCCAGCCAATCCCTGATTTCCGAAAATTTAAGGACCCGGTCGTTAAACAGCCTTGCCCCGCAGAAAAAAGGATGGGCTTCCCCGTCGTACTTCTCAATCATTGTCTGCTGGAAGGCCTCGATCTCTTGTTCGGTCATGGGGTTGCCCTTTGCTTTGCGTTTGGCCTGTTCGATGTGCAGCAATACGCCGCCGGCGCTTTTGCCGCTCATGACCCCTGTTCTGGCCCGCATGGTGGAAAAAAGGAAGTGGGGTTTATAGGCCCGGCCGCACATGCCGTAGTTGGCCGCCCCGTTGTCAGGGCCGATCACCAGCTGGACCCGGGGCACCTGGGCACAGGAGACCGCCCGTACCATGTCGGCCCCGAACTTGCCGATGCCCGCATGTTCGGAGTCTGACCCTACCATATACCCCGGAGCACTCTGGATAAACAGCAGGGGGATTTTTTCATAGGAGCACCGGACCACCCATTCGGCCACTTTTTTGGCAGCCTCATGGAAGATGATGCCGGCCCCGTTGGAGCAGATCACGCCCACGGGAAGTCCTTTTATCCGGATTTTGCCCGTGAGGATATTGGATCCCCTGCCAGGGGCAAAATCCTTTTTGGCCTCTATGAATTGGGACCCGTCGGCAATGGCCTGGAGCACCTTATACCCGTTGATTCCCTTGTGGGGAGAGGTGGGCAGAACCTCATAAAGTGATTTTTTGGAAGCCTCGGGCTCCTGTATGGGATATCGGTGCAGATTCAGCTGCTGGGGGCGGCTCAGGGACAGCAGTTCCCTTACCCTTCCGATGGCCTGGGCCTGGTCGGCGCACAGATGGTCGGCGCCGCCGGACACCTGGGTGTGCACCTTTGCGCCTCCCAGGTCTTCGGCAGAGATCTCTTCTCCTGTGGCCATTTTTACCAGGGGCGGTCCTCCCAAAAAGGAAAAGGACTGCTTGTCGATCATAATGGATTCACAGGCCATGAAGACAATATAGGCGCCCCCGGCCGTGTTGCCGCCGGTGCTCAGGGTCACCTGGCGAAGTCCTTTTGCCGACATGCGGGCCATATTGTAAAAAATGGAGCCAAAATGCTGGTCATCGGGGAAAACTTCCGCCTGCATGGGCAGAAACACCCCGCCCGAGTCGGCAATATAAATACAATTAAGGCCGCATTTTTCCGCAATGGCCTGGGCCCGCATGTGTTTTTTCAAGGTGATGGGAAAATAGGTGCCTGCCTTGACCCTTGCATCATTGGCCATGATCATGGTCCAGTTACCGTGTACTTTTCCGATTCCCGTGACAATACCGGCACAGGGCACATCTTCAACCCCTGGATAGTCCATGCCGAATCCTGCCAGCATGGACAATTCAAAAAACGGGGTGTTTGCATCAATAAGGTCGGTTATCAATTGTCTGACCGGCCGTTTGTTTCGCTTTGCAAGGGTGTCCACGGCTTTCTGGCCGCCGGGCCATATGGCTTCCTGCTGGCGGGCAGAAAGCGTTGCTTCCTCGTTTTCCCAGAATGTGCGTGTGTCAGTCATGGATTGTGTTTATCTCCCTTTGTATACAGGTTTTCTTTTTTCTCTGAATGCGGTGAGTCCCTCCACCCTGTCTTCGGTGGGGATGGTGACCCGGTAGGCATTGGATTCAATGGCAAGGCCCGTGGCAAGGTCTGTTTCTATCCCCTTGTCAATGGCGTATTTGGCCATTTCCACGGCAATGGGACCGGTTTCGGCAATCATGCCTGCCATTTCCATGCAGGCGTCCAGCAGCTTTTCCCGGGGGACCACCCGATTGACCAGGCCGATTTCAAGGGCTTCCGTTGCATCCACCCGCCGGCCGGTAAAGATCAGCTCCTTGGCCTTGGCCACCCCGATGATCCGGGGCAGCCGCTGGGTGCCGCCGCCGCCGGGAATAATGGCAAGCCTTGCTTCGGTCAGGCCCATGGAGGCCGTGTCTGCGGCAATGCGGATATCCGATGCCAGGGCCACTTCAGTTCCCCCGCCCAGGGCGATGCCGTTGACAGCTGATATCACGGGTATGGGAAGGTTCTGGAGGGAGGTTAAGAGATTGCGGATGGTAAGAATAAATTTTTTTACCTGGTCCGGTGTCAGGGTGGCCCTTTCCTTCAGGTCTGCGCCGGCGCAAAAGGATTTTTCACCGGCCCCCGTGATGATGGCGCAACGGATGTCGGTTTTGTATTGGATGGCATCAATTTCATCCCGAAGGGCATACAACAGGTCAAAATTCAGGCAATTCATCACCTCCGGCCGGTTCAGGGTCAGAAGTATGGCCTGGTTTTTTTCTTCGACCCGCAAAAGATCTTGGTGGCTCATAGTGTCTCCGTTTGAACAGCTTAACAGCCGATATATCTTGAAATGACAAGGCGCTGGACTTCCGAGGTGCCTTCCCCTATTTCAAGGAGTTTCTGGTCCCTGTAAAATCGTTCCACATTGTATTCTTTCATCAGTCCATACCCGCCGTGGATCTGGACCGCATGGTCCGCAACCCGGCCCATGACCTCCGAGCAGTAAAGCTTGCCCATGGCTGCTTCCTTTTCATAGGGCCTGTGGTTGGATTTCAGCCAGCAGGCTTTGTAGAGCAGATTTCTGGCGCATTCGATTTCCATGGCAGAATCGGCCAGCTTGAATGCAATGGCCTGGAATTTGGAAATGGGCTGGCCGAATTGCTGTCTTTCCCTGGCATATTTTAAGGCAAGGTCATAGGCACCCTGGGCGCCGCCCAATCCCATGGCCCCGATGGAGAGGCGCCCCCCGTCCAGGGTGGACAGCATCTGGTGGAAGCCGTCCCCTTTTTTGCCCAGGATATTGGTTTTTGGGACCCGGACATCGTCAAAATAGAGCTCTGCCGTGTTTGAAGCCCGCCACATCATTTTCTTGTGCATGGGAACGGCCTTGAAACCGGGAGTTCCGGCTTCAACCAGGATGCACGAATATTCGGGCTTGCCGTTGTCCCGGGTGCCGGTAATGGCCTGGACCGTGACGCCCATGGTCAGATCGCAGGCCGCATTGGTGATAAATATTTTGGATCCGTTGATCACCCATTCGTTGCCGTCCAGAACGGCTGTTGTCTTGCTGCCGCCGGCATCGGATCCGGCCGTGGGTTCTGTGAGGCCGAATCCCCAGAGCCCTTCCCCGGCGCATAGTTTTGGCAGATATTTTTGTTTTTGTTCTTCGGTGCCGAAATAGTAAATCGGGCCGATCCCAAGGGAGTTGCCCGCTGCAATGGTGGCTGCCTGGGATCCATCTATTCTGGCCACCTCTTCAACCGCAATGATGTAAGAGATATAGTCCATTGCCTGGCCTTGGTATTTTTCTGAAACAAACATGCCGAAAAGACCGATTTCTCCCATTTTGCGGGTGAGGGCTTCTGAAAACGCTTCTTGTTCATCCAGCTCACCTGCTATGGGGGCAATCTCTTTCTGGGCAAACTTTCTGACTTCCTTACGGATCATCTCCTGCTCTTTGGTAAGGTCAAAATCCACCCTGCGCCTCCTTCGTATTTATGGGTTAACTTCATATTTGCGCATACACAGATTCAGCACTCTGTCCGGGATATTTACAAAACTGATCGAGCGCTCAGTCTATTTTTCAAGATACTATATTTAAAGCAATTATTTTGTCAAACAATTTTTGGCCCCATGGGAATAAAAAGTGGACGGCGATGAAAATTACGGTCGCCAGACGGCCCAGCTTTGTTTTTCGCCAAACAGGGGAAATTTCAGGGATTCAATACCCGGTCATTTCCACATATCCCAGACCCGTGACCGTTCCTTCTGCCCGGACAGCCCCTTCATAATAGACAAACATATGGGAATGCTCCTGGCCGTCCATGACCGGAGATACCTCAAGGTCAAGGGTATGGTCCGGCACGAGGATTTTCCAGCGGGCCGGATACTGGCGGCCGGTTTTGGGGCTTTCCCATAACTGAACGGCCTGGATTGAAAAATCGATCTGGTCAAGGATTTCATAGGTCCCGTCCCCAAACGAAATGCTGCCAAATCCGTATTTATTGGGGCTATTGTCTTTTTCCCGCACCTGGCAGACCATCAGCTCCCGGCCGTCGTCCAAGTGGATGGCAAACCAGTCCCATCCCTTTGCATCATCGCCCAGGGCCGAGGTGCTCCATTCGTGGTCAAACCAGGTTTTGCCCCGAACCTCAAAGGTCTCATTGCCGATTTTTAATTTGCCCTGGGTGATGAGAACAGGAATAGAATAATAATGGGAGGCATCAAAGGGGCCGGGACCTTTTCGACTCAGGCCCCTGTCCCCCTGAAGGATGACCGCTTTTTCCCTAACCAGGGTCAGGTCGATTGCCCTGTCATGGTCCCGGGCCTTCAGCTGAAAGGATCCGGGCCGGGAATGGTCGGCATCCTTTATCTCCTTGGCAGACCAGGCATCGATCCACACCCGGAAGGGGGAACTGCTGGCCCCGGCAATTTCCACACTTTGTCGGTTCATGCGGTGGGCAGAATAAAATTTCAGGTTTTGGGTATCGGTCACAGCAAAATGGGCAAAATAAAACTGGTTGGTGCGCCATTTTGAGGGGCCCGGGGCTGTTTTGCAGGCCAGGGCCTGGCGGAAAAAGGTCAGTTGATACCCGAAGTGCCTGCCTGAAGCCGTTTTTAAATTTCCGGTATAATACCACCACTCGGTTTTAAAACCATTGTGAGGGCCGTGGTCCGAAGGTAAATTGATGGTCTTGCTCTTTTCGGCCCTGTCATAACAGGCCGAATCCTCATCTGAGGACAGGGCCTGGGCAATATCCAGGGACGGGGGCGGCACGGGAGAGCTGCACCCACCGACCATACCGGTCATTATTATTATCGCCCATTGTACAATCAGGGCCTTAAATGGTTTCATTGCAAATGCTCCTATTCGGTCCGAAGGGCCTGGGCCACGGATATGCGTCCGGCGCCAATGGCCGGAACCATACCGGCGCCAAAGGCGGCAAGACTTGAAAATACCAGGGCCTGGACAAAGGTTGACATGGAGGCCTGCATTTCGTAGGTCCAGCCAAAGGCGGTATAATTTACAATATACACCAGAATCCAGGCGAGTGCGTATCCCAGGGGCAGGGCCAGAACGCCTGCAAAAAACCCGTTGAATGTGCATTCCCAAAGCACCAGGCTCCGGACTTGCCCGGGGTCTGCACCGCAGGCCCTTAATATTCCCAATTCCCGGGAACGTTCCAGGATCAAGGCCATGACCGAATTTAAAATACCGGTCAATGCCACAATGGCCGTAAGGACCTGAAGGGCGGAGGTGATCAGAAAGGTTTTATCAAACACCCCGAGGATACCGGCCTTGATGGCCATGCCCGATTGGACACTCACCCTGGTTTTATCAGAAACCAGGGAAAGGACATCGGCCATGAGCCGGTCAATGGCAGATGGGTCTTTCACAAACATCTGGACCGCCGTGATATCCTGATGTCCCCAATAGGCGTTCATTGTATCACGGCTGACAATAATCCGGCCGCCGCCCATGAAAAAATCCCTGAACACACCGGCAACCCTGAAAGAAACCGGGCCTTTCCGTGTTTCCATGGTCACGAAAGCCCCCGGTCCAGGGATGAATCCATTTCTTCTGGCAAAAATTTCAGATACAAAAATCCAGCCCTCCTCCAGCAGAGCATTCAGGGACTGGTCATCGGGATCCGCTGCGGTTGTTCCGGTTCCAGGTGGTCCAATTGCATCCGATTCAATTGCGTCCAGGGCGGTCCAGGTCCATTGTTTTTCAGACAGATCCCGGACATAGGAAAAAATATGAACCTCGCCGGATACCCGGGAGAATACCTTGTGGATATTGTAGGCCGAGATTCCCCTGACCCCCTCCAGGGCCTGAATTTTTTCCACCAGCACAGGGTCCAGGGACCGGTTCAGTTCATCCGTTGATGAGATATGAACGTCCCCTCCGATATGGCCCTCCACCCAGTCAATAATAGAACGCCTGAAACTTGTGGTCATGGTATCAATTCCAATGTACACGGAAATCACAACGGTGAGCGAGGCAATGAGAACCGAAGACCGGCTCAGGGACCTTCGGATATTCCGCAGGGCCATACCCGCCAGGGTCAGTTGCGCTGTGGCTCCCTTTTTCACCAGGCCGGCAACACTTCCCGAAATTAAGGGAATCAGGCGGGTCAGGCCCAGAACCAGACAGGGGCTTAAAAATGAGCTGCCCCCGAACACCAGAAAGACCCCTGAAAAAATAAGCGTGCTGCTGCTTTCCGGCCGGCTGAAAATCATAAGCGCACCCAGGATCATTCCTCCTCCGGCCAGGGCCAGTCCCGGGAGATACCCCTTGAAATCGGTTTCACCGCCGGACGGCTGCATCAGGGAGATGGGTCGTGCCCCTGCAGCATTCAGGGCAGGGACAAGGGAGGCGGCAACGGCGGCCAAAAGACCGGTGGCAAGTCCCTTCACCAATGTGACCGGGCTGATGTGGATCTGGCTGACGGTGAGGGTAAAGTACATGTCCGACACCGTGGCGCACACCCCGTAAACCGCTCCCCTGCCCAGAGCAATGCCCAGAACAAGCCCCAGGAGGGACCCCACCAGGGCATACACCATCACCTCGGCCTCCACTGCCCAGAAGATCTCCTGCCGGGTGGCACCCAGGGCCCTCAGGGTCCCGTTGCGTTTTTGCTGGCGGACAACGGAAAAGGAAACGGTATTGTAAATCAGAAAAATGCCCATGAACAGGGTGAGCATGGAAAATGCTGTTAAGCTGGTCTCAAAGGAGTTTGATAAGCTGCGGATGGTCTGGTTCTGCTGGTCTGTTTTTACCAGCACCATGGATGGGGAAAGCAAATTTTTTACAGCCGCAATCTCAGATTCATCTTTTAGAACCAGATCAATCCGGCTGATCCGGTCCTCCAGCCCCAGGATCTCCTGGGCCAGGCTGATGTCTGCCAGAAGTATTCCCTGGAAGGCCTGTCCGGCTGTGGTATCGTTTTCCTCAATAAACCCTGCAATGGGGACCGGAATTCCCCGGTCTCCAAACATCAGGGTCAGGAGTCCGCCCATCTTAAGGTCATGGATACGGGCCAGGGAGCTGGACATCAAAACCCCAGATGCCCGGGCAATCATATGGGCCAGATTTCCAGAGAATCGGCGGTCCTGTTGCCGGAAATCCACCTCCCTGAACTTTTTTTCCGAAAACGGGTCCACCCCCATGAGGGTCATGGCCTGAAAGTTCATCTCCTTGACCTGCACCTGGGCCGTGATCACCGGAGCACTGTCATGGATGTCTATGCGGGTTCTGATTTTTGTGAAAATTGACTGGGGAAGGGAAAACTGGCTGCCCACAACCTGGTGGGTGGATCGGGATGTCAAGGCGGCGGTGGACAGTTCAAAGGAGCGGCTCACACTGGTCTTGGCAATATCAATGCCAACCGTCCCGGCAACCCCCAGGGCAATTCCAAAGATCAGAAGAAAGGTTCTGAGGGGATGGGCTCTGCTGCTTCGAAAGCAGATACGAATCAAGGGAAGGAGGGTCATATCCCTCTCCCGGGGATGAGGTGATTTTCCTGGACCCTGAATACCTGGTCTGCATGATCCATGGCATCCCGGCTGTGGGTCACCATGATCAGGGTTTTGCCCAGACGTCTCGCCTGGCTGGTAATCAGATCCAGCATCCCGGCTCCGGTCCTGGCATCCAGGTTTCCTGTGGGCTCATCGGCCAGAATGATCTGGGGCTGATTCACCAGGGCCCGGGCCAGGGCCACCCGCTGTTGCTCCCCCCCGGACAGCCGGTCTGGAAAATCATTTTGCCGATCCAGCAGCCCCATGGTATCCAGCAGGGCTTTGGCTCTGTCCCGGTATTCCCCCGGGACCCGGCCGTCCAGCTGGCTGACCAGGGTAATATTTTCCATCACTGTCAGCACAGGAATCAGATTAAAGGACTGGAAAACAAACCCAATGTGCCTGCGCCGGAAAATACTTCTGGCCGTATCATCCAGCTCGGTTACCCTTGTGCTGCCAATACGGATTTGTCCGGAATCCGGAAGATCAATCCCTGCCACAAGATTCAGCAGACTGCTTTTGCCGGACCCACTTTTCCCCAGGATCACCGAGACCTGGCCGGCCCTGAATACGGCATCCAGGTGCTTGAAGATGACCCGGTCTCCGCCTGAATAGGTCTTGCTGATATCTGAAAGCACTATATCCACGCCATTCCCCCCGTATTTAACCTGGCCCGAAGATAAACCCCGGAGCCTGGAAAGGCTCCGGGGTTTTATGGGTTGTCATGGGCCTATCCGGCCACGTCGATTCCCAGGTCGCATCCGAGATGATCATCGGGATTCTCACATTCAAAGTTGCTGTGTCTGGTGTCCACGTGTCCCTGGTTTCTTTCCCTGTCGCTTTCGCCATAGTCTTCAATTCTTTTTTCAGTCATTATGTCACCTCTTTGTTTGCGTCGGGTCTTTGTGTATCGTTTTCTTGTTTTATAGCCTCTTATCCTTTACCACAGACATAAGTTAGGTATGGAATGATTTTTTTCAATACTGGGATTAAAGGGGTTTAATGATAGTTAAAAACCACTATAAATAGTGAACCGCCCAGACCCCAGAAAACAAAACTTGTACAAGCCCCAACTATTGTTTAGAATGATCCCATATGATCCAGTTTATTTCCCATAGGATTCTCCCCTTAGACCCAACCGAGGCCCCATGCTGAGACTCGGGCTCTGCTGTCTTTTCAAGGAACAGGATATAAAATTCAGGCAGGTCACTGCCAGTCACCTGGCCAAATTTCCCCGTCAGAAACAAGTGGAAATGCTCGCTGACATCTGCCGTCACAACAGCCTCAGCCTTAAACGAGCCCTGGTCTTTTGCCGGGATTCCGGCATTGGGTGTTTCCGTATCAACAGCCAGATTCTGCCCGTGAAAACCCACCCTGCGGCAGGATATGATATCCAGGAGCTGCCGGGAGCCACGTCCATTGTGGCCCAGTTCATGGACTGCGGCCGATTCTGCCGGGAAAACGGCCTTCGGACCAGTTTTCATCCGGATCAGTTCATCGTGCTGTCTTCTCCCAATGCCGCTGTGGTCAGCCGGTCAGTGGCAGACCTGGTCTACCAGGCAGAGGTGGCCCAATGGGTGGGGGCAGATGTGATCAATTTGCATGGAGGCGGGGTGTATGGGGACAAGCCCTCGGCATTGAAACGGCTGTCCAGGGAAATCAGCCGTCTGCCGACCGGGGTTCGTCAGCGCCTGACCCTGGAAAACGACGACAGAAGCTATTCCCCCCAGGATCTGCTGCCCCTGTGCCAGGCCATGGACATTCCCCTGGTCTATGATGTCCATCACCACCGCTGCCTGGAGGACGGCCTCACGGTTTCGGCAGCCACAGACAAGGCCCTGGCCACCTGGAACCGGGAACCCTTATTCCACCTGTCCTCCCCCATCAACGGCTGGCAGAAAAACCATATCCGAAAACACCATGACTATATTGATGTGAAGGATTTCCCCCAGGAATGGGTGGGCCTGGACATCACCGTTGAAGTGGAGGCCAAGGCCAAGGAACTGGCCGTGATGAGACTCATGAAAGACCTGGACAAAAAAAAGTAAGGCCGGGCAGCATACCCCCTGCCCGGACCGTTTTTCAAGCGGGATAGCGGTTATGCGTCCTTGGCTTTTTGCAAAAATCCTTTCAGCTGGGCCACATGCTGGGCCTCTTCCCTGATGATCTGATCGATTCTATCCTGGCCGAATCTGGGGGGAACCATGTCCCTGATACCCACATAAAAAAGGATGCTTTCCTTTTCCAGGCCAACGGCAATGGCAACCACTTCCGCCATGGTTTCCTTGCCGGTAAAGGTATCTGCGATGTCCGGATCACCCTCTCCGCCGTGGGAATCAGCCATGGCACCCAGGTATAGGGACAGTTCTTCATCAGGGTCAAACACGGTCTGGGGTGTTTCCCTGTCTGCCAGCTTGCCTTTCATGTCCTCAAAGATTGATTTGTGACGATCTTCCATTTTGGCAAGGGTTTCCAGGAACAATCTGTCTTCATCCTTTGTCTGGAGGTTTGCTGCTTTTCTGTAGAAAGCAGCCCCGTTTTCCTCTATTCGCACCGCCATGTCAAAGACTTCTACTGCATTAAAATTATATGCCATTTAAACGCTCCTTTTTGGTTCGGGTGTTTTCTTAAAACCGAAATGTCAGAACTTTTTTTTAAACTTTGATATCTCGTCCTGGGCGATCTTCCAGGTATTGCTGGCGTCCAGGCTCCCTTTCAGAAATCCGGTCCGAAGAAAACTTTTGATTTTTGCAGAAGACAGGCCCGAAAGTTTGGAAAAATCCTCTATGCCGATGGTGTTTTCAGGCAGTTTATTGGGTGTTGTTTTGGCCTTGTCGGAAGGCGTTTTCTGGGAACCCAGGATTTTTTCAAACTCTGATTCAGGAATATGCCATTGGCGGTTGCTGATTTTTGTCCCGACAAGGAAACCGGTTTTAAGAAATCGCCGTATTTTGATGGGATCAATTTTTGTTTTCTTTGCAAACAGCTCGACCGAGGTGTATCCAAGGGGAGGTAAAACCTCCGGCATGGTATCCTTGGCAAGGTCTTCTTCAATGGTCCGTATGGACGCTTCGATATTAAATTGTCCGGCCCGTGTTTCAAAGGGGACAATGATAACAGGGTTGTTTTTGAGGTCAGACGGAATTTGGGGAGTGGTATGGCTGATCATGGGAACGGCCACATCAAAGAAAAATCCCTTTTTTGACAATTCTGCCTTGGCAGCACCTGTGATCATGTTGGTCAGCTCACCGGCAAGGTCAAACAATTCTGTCTGGGAGGCCGTCGTGTGGCCGTCAAATAAAGTGACAAGAATTTTATTCAAAAATCCCTCGGAAAAATGAATGACAAAATAGCCGTTGATTCCATGTCCGTTGAGCTTGATAAAACCGTTGATATCCCCGGCGGCTTCCGGTTTGGTTCTGACACGGGGGCGCCCCGGAAGGGAGAGGACACCTGCAAAGGTTTTAAAGACATCAATGGATGCATTGATAAAGGGATTAATGTAATTAACGTTCATGTTATCCTTAACAATCATAAAAATCAGTCGGGATTATAGACCTGGTATCTCTGTTTTACAAGGTTTCCCGGGATTTTTTTAAAGAAAGTAATTTAAATCTTTTCCGGGAAGAGGTATAATGTCCCTATCTTCAAACAGATCATTTTTAAGACCGGTTTTATGTATTGTTTTTTTGACAAGAACCCTTAAGTCCGCTCGGTTTAGAAGCGGTTGTTTCAAAAGGAGGGTGTCAATCCATTAAGATCCGGTTAATGTCCAGGCCGGAAAGGGGGCGTGATGAAGTTTGAAAAAATATTAAACCCGGTTGACGGGTCAAAACACTCGTTGAATTCAACTCTGGCTGCCATTGAGCTGGCAAAACAATTTAAGTCAAAGATTGTTCTTTTACACTGCCACAGCCGTTTTCCCGTGGTATTGTCAGAACCCTATTTCCAACAGGCAATTGATGAAATCATGGAAACATCGGAAGAGCTGGTAAAACCCTTTGAAATCCTTCTGGAAAAAAGCAGGGTGGCCTATGAAGTGCGGATATTGGAAGGCCTTCCGGGAAGTACGATTTCCGATCTTGTCAGACAAGAGAAGATGGATTTGATCGTCATGGGATCACGGGGTGTCTCTAATTTCGAGGGATTGTTTCTGGGCAGCGTTGCCCACCAGGTGCTTCATAAATCGGAATGCCCTGTGTTCATCGTTAAGTGATCGGCTTTGGCCAGCAGTTGTATCCTTATCCATTCAAACGGGGTCAGGCTTTCTTTATGGCGTTTTGTCCAATCTGACAATGAAATAGTGATAAAAACCACAATGAAAAAAGCCTGACCCCTTCCTGCAAGTTCCCAGGAAAATAAAAATCGGTTCTTTTATTATTTAATCCATAAAAAGGCAGATGGATACCTACGGTCAGTGACCGGGAAATGATTTTCTTAAAAAAATGGGGTGGTTGCCAGGGGTGAAAACAGGAGAATTATTTTTTTGGATGGTGATTGACATATCGACCACTATTCGGTAGAGAGACCAACAGACTTTGTTTCAGGGTTTGCCGGAACAGGGCTATGTTGAACTGATTTTTGGAGTTCCAGGACCGAGCGACTTCTGCATACTCAAGTTGTGCACAGTGGATCACAATTGACCTTTAGAACAGCACCCGGGAGGAAAAAATGAACAGCAAATCGACGACAGGCAATCTACCCAATAAGACTCCGCTCAAACCTAAAATCAGCATGGTTTTGTGTCTGTTCATGCCGATCCTGTTCTGGATGCTGGTTGGGGCACCGTTTCTGCAACTAGCGTCGGCTGCCCCGGGCGAGGCAACGTACAATAGGCTTTCAGATGCAGCAAATGGTAAAACAGATGCTTCTGTGCTGGAAACCCTGAATTTGGAATCCAGAAATCTTGAATGGTCGACGGCACCGGAGACACAATTTGTCGGTAATTTGAGACTGATTAAGAACAGAAATACAAACGGTTCCACGGCCGGCGCCAGCGTTTACCTGGTGCGAAAGCTTACCGGTGATCTGCTGATCCTTTCTGTTCCGGAAAACATGGAAAAATTGGATTTGGCCTCCCCCTATGCCAACCTGGACAAATCCTTTGAAAGCAAGAACCTGTTTAAAGTGAGAACAATGGAAGGAACCATAGCCGGCCATAGCTATACCTTTGCACAATTGATTGAAAAACCCGAACAATTGCCCATGGACCGGTTGTTCAAAATCTGCATAATTCTCATGTTGTTCTTTGTGATGGTGGGAATGGGCATGACCCTGACCACAGAAGATTTTGCCCTGGTTTTTCTCAAACCCCGGGGGATCATCATCGGTCTGATTCTGGTTTTCGGGCTCATGCCGTTGCTGGCAATGGTGATAGGACATGCACTCGGATTTTATGAGACCTATCCTTTTATTTTTGTCGGGTTAATTTTGATTACGGCAACACCGGGTGGTGTGACTTCGAACCTTATGACCTATTACGGCAAAGGAGACTTGGCCCTCTCCATTTCGTTGACCTCCTTTTCCACGGTGCTTTCCATTGTTTTTACCCCGCTGTTACTGGCCTTATACTGCGCGAACATGCCCGAGATAACCATTCCTGTAAAAGTGGTTGTCCAGACCATTATGATCCTTGTTATTATTCCGCTGATCATCGGCATGCTATTTCGCTGGAAGTGGCCGCTTGCCGCGAAAAAAGCAACGCCTTTCTTCTCTGCCCTTGGCATTATCGCCTTGCTTGTACTGATCATTGCCGGAATTTTGAGCAACCTGAATATTTTTGTGGATACAGCGCGCTATGGGGTTGCATTTTATGGGACCATTTTTGCCATCACCATGATCGGAATGCTGCTGGGCATTGTCTTTTCCAGGCTGTTTGGGGTCGATAACTACCAGGCCCGGGCCATTTCGATTGAAACCGGTTTGCGGAACTCTGCACTTGCCATGACCCTGGCGCTGCTGATCCAGGATTCAATGGGAGATTTTTTCAGCTCCATGTTTGTGACCGCTGGAATTTTTGGGCTGGTAATGTACGTGGCCGGGATAATTTCAATTTATCTGTATCGCTATATTCTGCCGGTTGCGGAAAAAACCGAGGTGCGCTAGGAGGCGGACGGTTAGGCCGGCGGCGGCTTTTTTAACGGGACCCGGCTGAGTGCAGATTCCAAATCCTGATGATTTGCGCCATGGGGGTCTCGTTCCGGCATTTTTTTGGGGGGGTCCAGGCCCCCCTACCTTAAATATGGATGCCATGGAAACCGGGAGTATATTGTCCTTGACAACCCTGTGAATAAATGTAAAAAATAATATGACTGAGCGCTCGTTCAAAAGCACGGGAAAACCGGAATCCAGGCAGTAAAGGAAAGAAAATTTGGCCAAAAACAACAACTCATCAATGCCTGCGGCGGATGAAGAGGTCCCCACCCAGATAAAGAACCCGGACCTGGTAAGGGAGCGGAGACGGCATATTATCGACTCGACGGTCACGCTTTTCATCGAACACGGCTATCACAAAACCACCACCCGGATGATTGCCAAGGCTGCCAATTTTTCCATCGGATCCTTATATGAATATGTCAGCTCCAAGGAAGACCTTTTGTATCTGGTCTGCAAAGCCATCCACGAAGAGGTTCAGGATGCAGTGGAAGATGCCCTTTCCAAAAGCGCAAAGGAAAAAGAAAAGCTGGCCGGAGTGATCCGGCAATATTTTTATGTGTGCGATAAGATGGCAGACCACATCCTGATGATGTACCAGGTGACCCAGTTTTTGCCCCAGAAATGGAAGGAGCAGGTGCTGGTCAATGAATTGAACATTACCGATATCTTTATTAAGACCCTGGGCAAATTGTCGGGCAAGAATAATTTCCCCAAATTGGACGGGAAAGTATTAAACCTTGTGGGGCACAATATTTCCGTTTTAGGTCAGATGTGGGCGTTTCGCCGCTGGCACCTGAAAAAAGAATTTACCATTGACGAATATATCTCCATTCAAACCGATTTCATTCTGGGTCTCATCTTATAGTAGAAAAATAAAAATTTGTGTTTATTTTTCTGGATTTCTGTGCCACTACAATAGAGTATAAACTCTGTTTAGTTTGGTCAAACTCTCGGTTTTTTGAAAAGGAGAAGTCATGAGCACAGAACCTGAAGTATATAAGCCTGTCAATTCTGTAAAAATCGTAACCGCCACCTCCCTGTTTGACGGACATGATGCGTCCATCAATATCATGCGCCGGATTTTACAGGACTCAGGGGTCGAGGTGATCCATATCGG
>JAHIVS010000019.1 GCA_018816605.1 Pseudomonadota bacterium | reverse complement strand
CCGACTGACCGATGGTATGGATCCTTCCCAGCACCTTTATTTTAGCAGCATCAAAGGACTGAACCCCGATGCTGAGACGATTAACGCCAAGATTTCTTAACCCTTCCAGATAAAGCGCATTCACCGTACCCGGATTAACCTCAAAGGTAATTTCAGCATCCTTTTCGACCCGGTAACAGGCAAAAAGTGTCTCCAGAATTTTTTTAACCGATTCCAGGGGCAGAAGAGAAGGGGTTCCCCCGCCGAAATAAAGCGTCCGGGCTTTTTTAGGGGGCAGAACAGACGGACCTGAGGGGCCGGACAGGCCGGTTCGAATCTCAATTTCTTGTTGAAGACTTCTTACATAGGCCGACAGGAAAGAAAGGGTATCTGTCGAATAAAAATCACAATAACTGCATTTTTTTATACAAAACGGAACATGGATATACACACAAACCGTTTCAGACAAAGCGTTTCATCAATTCATTAATGATGGTATCCACATTTTCCGGCGTAACCCCGTAATGGGCGCAGGCCTGTTTCACCTGGCCCAGGTGGGGGCTTTTGTCCATGTCTTCGGGTCCCCGGAAGAATCCCATGCGCCGGCCCACCTGGTACAAAACCTGTTGGTCCTTTGGAAGATCAAAAAACGAATCAATGATATGGATGAGCCGCTCCTTATCTTCGGGCAGTTTGCCGTTAATGGTTTCAAACAGATTCAGGATATGATCGCTTTTCACATAAGACTGTATATTGTCAAGGCTTTCGAGAAAAAGCCTGAGTTCCTTGGCCATCATGGCATCGCTGGGTTTTTCAAATAGGCCCTGCTCACATTCATGGGCAAGGGCCGTTCCCCTGGTCACGGCCAGGGTCCGGATACGGATAAAATCCGGATTAATGCTGTTCAGTGCTGATGCGGTTTCCATGGCATGCTCTATGGACAGATCGATACCGCCAAGGCCGGGCATGACGTATTCAGACAATTGTATTCCGGCGGCTTTGACCTTCAGGCCGGCCCGGATATGGACCTCTTTGGTGGCCCCCTTCCGTATCCGTTTCAACACCTTGTCCGATCCCGACTCCATGCCCACATGGATGCGGTTGAGACCGGCATGGGCCATGCGTCCAAGGTCCGAATCCTTGATACGGACAAGGGTATGGCTTCTGGCATAGGAGGTGATCCGAGAGGTTTTGGGAAAACACTTTTTAATATGCCCAAGAACAAAAACCAGGTCATCCGGATTCATGATCAGGGAATTTGCATCCTGCAAAAAGATGGATTCCATGCCCGAGGCATACCAGTTCATGGCGGCATTAAAGGCCACCCGATCCTTAATTTCAAACCGGTTATACATGGTGGTGATCACATCCTGATCCACGTGGCTGCCGGGCTTTATGATCTCCCGGATACGGTTCGTGTAGGTATGGATAAGGTCTATATCCTTGATGATATTTTCAACGGACCTCAGGGAAAATGTTTTGCGCTTATAAATACTGCAAAAGGTGCACAAATTCCAGGGACAATTGCGGGTCAGCCGAATGAGCAGGCTGTAAGCTTCACTTGGCGGACGGATGGCGCCCTGCTCAAATCCCGTATAGGTATCTTCCCTGTGCTGCTTTTTTTCCATCCTGCCCCCCCCCTGTTGTGCCGTTTACATGTGCGGATCTGCCTAAGGTGTTCCCCTGGATTTTGGTATCCCCCAATGAATCTATTTTATAGACAACACAAATATTAAAGTCAATTTATTTGGGCAGATCTTGAAACTTGGGACAATAGTGTGATATTTATCCTCACACCTAATAAATAAAATCAAAACAATCCAAAGGAGCATGCCATGCCGGGTTTTGAAATATTTGGAGATGAGGAAAAAAAGCAAGTAATGGACGTCCTGGACACCGGGGTTTTGTTCAGGTACGGATTTGAAGGGACCCGAAAAGGCCATTTCAAGGCCCTGGAATTTGAAAAACGCCTGAGCAGCACTACCGGGGCAGGTTTCAGCCATCTTTGCTCCAGCGGAACGGCGGCCCTTTGCACGGCCCTTGCCGCCTGCGGCATCGGTGCAGGAGATGAGGTCATTGTCCCGCCCTTTACCTTTGTGGCAACCTTTGAGGCAGTGATCTCTGCCGGTGCAATCCCTGTGTTTGGCGAAATAGATGAAACCCTGTGCCTGAACCCCGACCGGCTGGAAGCCGTCTGTACCCCCCGGACCAAGGCGGTGGTGCCGGTGCACATGTGCGGCGCCATGGCCCGCATTGATGAAATAAAAAAATTTTGCGACCAGAAAGGGCTTATCCTGCTGGAAGATGCCTGCCAGTCTCTGGGAGCCTCCTTCCAGGGCAAGGCCCTGGGGACCTTCGGCCTGGCCGGCTGTTTTTCCTTTGATGCCGTAAAAACCGTTACCTGCGGCGAAGGCGGGGGAATCGTCACCGACAGCCGTGGGGTATATGAATTGTGTGATCAGTTTTCCGACCACGGCCATGACCATTTGGGAGGCCCTGACCGGGGTGCCGACGACCATCCCATCATCGGCACCAATTACAGGATCAGCGAATTAAATGCCGCAGTGGGGCTTGCCCAGCTTAACAAACTTCCCCTTATTCTGGAGATCCAGAGAAAAAACAAAAAGGCCCTCAAGGATGCCATGACCAACCTGCCCGGTGTGAGCTTCCGCTACCTGCCCGATCCCTTTGGGGATTCTGCTTCTTTTTTAAGTTTTTTTCTGCCCACCCAGGAACGGACCCGGCAGGTGGCTGCCAATCTTGCGGCAAACGGGGTCCCAAGCCCCTATTGGTATGACAACAACTGGCATTATTATAAACGCTGGCACCACTTAAAACAATTAAAAGGACCGGCCCGCCTGCACCTTGAACTGGCCGACAATTTGCCGGACTATAAAAACCTGGTGCTGGAAGAATCCGATGCCATCATGAAACGGACCATTTCCATGCAGATCATGCTTTCCTGGTCCCAGACGGATATCGACCGGCGCATCCAGGCCATCGTTAAATCATTTAAAGAATAATCAATTATTAAGGATACCCCATGTTTAGAAATTTCAAGCTGGTTCCCAATGTCATTTTTGGAAGGGGCTGTTTTTCCCAACTGGATGAAATCATTGAAAAGCAACGGACAGACGCCGATGCCTGGGCCGTTTTTGTCATTGACGATGTGTTCCGGGGAAAAGATCTGGAAAAAAGGATCCCCCTCCACGGCAGGGACAAGCTTTTATGGGTCAATGTGAATGACGAGCCCAAAACCTCCTATGTGGACCAGCTGACCCTTGAGGTAAGAAACACCCGGCCCACCCTGCCCTGCGCCATCATCGGCATCGGGGGGGGCAGCAGCATGGACCTTGCCAAGGCCATTGCCCTGATGCTGACAAATGCTGGATCTTCCACCCTCTACCAGGGATGGGATTTGATTAAAAACCCGGCCGTCTATCACGCTGCCGTGCCCACCCTGTCCGGAACCGGGGCCGAGGTCTCACGGACCACCGTGCTCACCGGCCCTGAGAAGAAGCTGGGTCTTAACTCGGATTACACGGTCTTTGACCAGGTGGTCCTGGATCCGGAACTGATCCGGGGGGTGCCCCGGGACCAGCATTTTTATACGGGAATGGACTGCTACATCCATTGCGTGGAATCCCTTCAAGGCACTTTTTTAAATGAATTTTCCAAATCCTACGGGGAGAAATCCCTGGATCTTTGCAGACAGGTATTTGTGGACAATCATCCGGACAAGGATGACAAATTAATGATGGCCTCCTTT
>JAHIVS010000180.1 GCA_018816605.1 Pseudomonadota bacterium | reverse complement strand
CGGGTCAACAGCGATAAATACACCGAGGGACTCAAGGATATCAATACCCTGCGAAACTACCTGGGCGGCAATGCCATCTTTGCCTTTTTTGATGTGCCCTGGATTTTTATTTATCTCTGGATTATTTATCTGGTCCATCCCATTCTGGGTCTTACGGCCACGGGCGGAGGCGTTATTGTTCTGATCATCGGGATTTTGCAGAACGGGCTGACCCGGGAGGATTTGAAAAAAGCCGGATCATTGAACCTTATGGGAAAACAATGGACCTTGAAAAGTTTTCGAACCGCCCGGGAGCTTCACAGTATGGGAATGGTCCGGAATGCCGCCAAAGGGTTTTCTCAAATCAATGACGAGGAGATGATTTTACAGGAGAAAGCCGGAAAGATCAATCACATCCTGGGGGCTGTCAGCCAGAGTTTCGGGGTCTTGATGCAGGTGATTATTTTCGGGGCAGGCGCTGCCCTGGTGCTGGCACATAAGGCCGATGCCGGTGTTATTATAGCATCTTCCATCATCATGGGAAGGGCATTGGCGCCGATAAACCAGGGCATTGGGGCCTGGCAGCAGACCTCAGGGGCCAAAGCCGCATATGACAATCTCAATCGTCTGTTGAAAACACATGAAAACACACAACCATTGGCGCTTGAAGCCCTGAACGGGGATTTGAAAATTGAAGACGCAAGTCTTGATATTGGTGAAATGTCCGTGTTAAACGCCATTGATTTCTCCTTAAAGCCGGGAGAGATTCTGGGGCTTGTGGGGCCCAACGGCGCAGGCAAAACCTCATTGTGCCGGATGATTTTGGGCATGTGGGCCCCAACCAAAGGTGTGGTAAAGCTGGACGGCATGGATGTGTTTCGACTGGACAACGAAAATCTGGGGCAATTTTTAGGGTATCTGCCCCAGAATGTGGAGTTGTTCAGCGGGACGGTAAGTGAAAATATTGCCAGGATGGGAGCGGTTGATCCCAAAAAAGTAGTCGAAGCGGCAAAGAAAGCCGGTGCCCATGAAACGATTTTAAGGTTTGCCCAGGGGTATGACACCGATATCGGGGAGGCGGGGTTAAGCCTTTCCGGGGGCCAGCGTCAACGGGTGGGGCTTGCCAGGGCTCTTTACGGAAATCCAAAACTGGTTATTTTGGATGAACCCAATTCCAATTTGGATGAGGCCGGTGAACAGGCCCTTGTGGGGGCATTAAGACAGCTAAAGGCGTCAAAGGCCACCACCATAATGATTACGCACAAGCCAAGCCTTTTATATACGGTGGACAAAATCCTGGTACTTGAAAACGGGGAAATGGTTCGGTTCGGCGATAGAGATGCGGTTTTTGGACAAATGATGGGAGACGATGCATGCAAAAAATGATAAAAACCTGGGTTAAATATTTTATAATTGTGGGGGCCTTCGGGGTCTGTATCAACCTGATTTACCTTGCGCTTCCCCTCTATATGATGATCGTGTATGACAAGGTTTTGTTCAGTTTCAGCCAGGCCACGCTTTACACCCTGAGTGCGGGGGCAATGATCAGCTTTCTTGCCATGGGACTGATGGATTATTTTCAATTGCAGATACGGGGAAAGATCGGAAATGAGCTGGCCCAAAAAACAATGCCCTTTGTGGTCAACGCCATGCACAAGGATGCCGCAGGAATTGTTCGGCAGGGGTATGCAAGAGGGCTTGAGGATCTGGAGATTTTAAGGAATGCCGTTGTTCACGGCAAGATCTTTAATTTTCTGGATCTGCCCTGGGTGCTGATTTATCTTTGGATACTCTATGTGATCCACCCCCTGGTCGGGATTGTGGCCATGGCGGCTGTTTTTTTGATAGCCCTGTTCCAGATTCTGCTTAAAAAGCTTGAAAAAAAACGGTACACAATAGCAGATGTGGCTTTTGGGGCGCATGCGGATTATGCCAAAATTTGTTTGGCCCATGCAGAACTTGTTTCAGGTATGGGGATGTTGCCGGCCATTTTGGCAAAACACGAAGGTCAGGCCATGAAAGTATTGGCGGTCCGGTCCGCGGCAGATGTCTTCCATTTTGGAACAGGGGCTGTTATTCGATCGCTTTATGTGACATCGTTTGCCGCTGTTTTCGGGGTCGGGGCCTTTGTTTTTTTTACGGACCAGATTACGGCCGGTGCTATTTTTGCCGGCGTGGTCATTCTGGCCAGGCTTTTTTATCCTTTGGAAAAAAGCCTGGCGGATATGAAAGCCTCCATCGAAGCCATGGGTGCCTATAAGCGGTTAAAACAGTTTGTGAGTACGCAACCCCTGAAAAAAAAGTTGTCCCTACCCCGTCCGGAGGGAAAATTTGATGCACAGGCAGTATCCCTGGCACTTGCCGGGAAAATGATTCTGCATAATGTTTCCTTTGCCCTGGCGCCGGGGGAAACCCTTGGAATTCTGGGGGCTTCTTCTGCAGGGAAAACATCCCTGTGCAAGGTGCTGCTGGGGATCTGGCCGGCAGTGGCAGGAAAAGTCCGGCTGGACGGGGCCGAACTTGCCCAGTGGCCTGAAGATGAATTGGGGAAATTTTTGGGCTATCTGCCCCAGGAACTTGCATTGTTCCCGGCAAGCGTGGCCCAAAATATTTCACGGCTCCAGGAGGTGGATTCGGAAAAGGTGGTCAGGGCGGCAAAGAAGGCCGGGGTTCATGAGATGATCTTAAAACTGGCCCAGGGATATGATACCAAAATCGACGAAACAGGGAAAAATCTTGCAGCCGGGCAGCGGCAATTGATTTCCCTGGCCAGGGCATTGTATGATGACCCCAAATTGGTCGTACTGGATGAACCCCACACCCACCTGGATGAAACAGGCCTAAGAATGCTGTTTTATGCCCTGAACAATTTAAAACAGGAAAAAATTACAACCCTAGTGGTCACGGACAGGCCCAATCTCTTGGTGAGCATGGATAAAATTCTCGTGATCAAGGAAGGCCAGGTGGCCATGTATGGACCGAGCAAAGAGGTCATAAATCAGCTTGCCAACACACAGGTGCCCCAGCAGGCAGCAGGAGTATAGACATGGAAGAAAAAAATAAAATTTTAAATACAAATCCAACCAAATATATCATTGCCGGGTTTCTGGTGATTGCGTTTTTTTTCGGAGGCCTCACTGCCTGGTCTGTTTATTTCCCTTTTCAGGGGGCCGTCATTGCATCGGGAATGGTCACGGTATTGGGAGAAAAAAAACAGGTGCAGCACCTTGAAGGCGGTATCATCAACAAGATTTTTGTAAAGGAAGGGGATAAAGTAACGGAAGGGGATGTGCTCATTGAACTGAAAAGCAGCCAGGTCACTTCCAATGTGGATCTTCTCCAGGGCCGGCTGTTTGCCAAGCAGGCAGAAGCGGCAAGGCTTCAGGCAGAAGCGGCCATGAAATCAGGGATTGTTTGGCCCCAGGCGTTTGAAAAACAAAAAGACAATACAGAGATTATCCAGATTATATCCATGGAAGAAAATATTTTTACGTCCAGGCGTTCTGATATACAAGGAAAGATAGAATTATACCATTCCCAGATAAAGCAGCTGGAAAACCGGATTGACGGGGCAAAAGAAGAACTCAACAGCCAGACGGAAATTATCCAGAACCTGGAAGAGGATTTAATGAGCAAACGGCCTTTGTTAAAGGAAAAATACATGGGCAAAACCAATATCCTTGAGCTTGAAAGAACCCTGTCCGAATACAAGGGTCGAAAGGGAAAGCTGAAGCAGGATATTGCCCAGTTCTACCAGATGATCCAGGAGCTTCAGCTTCGGATCGTGGACATTGAGAACCAGTACAAGGAAAAGGCCGTGTCAAGGCTGGGGGAAGTGAGCGATGAGATATCTGAGGTGATGGAGCAGATCAAACCCCAGCTGGATGCCAAAGAGCGGCTGGAGATCAGGGCACCGATCAGCGGGGTGGTTATTAATATGCAGGTCCATTCCGAAGACACCGGTGTGATCCGGCCCGGAATGCCCCTGCTTGAAATTGTGCCCAAAAATTTGAACATGATTATCAAGGCCCAGGTCCGTCCCCAGGATATTATCAGTGTTAAAAAAGGACAGGCCACCAAGGTGCAGCTGTCGGCTTTCCACCGCAAATCCACGCCGCCGGTAAAAGGGCAGGTCACCTATGTATCCCCGGACTTAATGAACCAACAGACTTCCCAGGGGATCATGTCCTATTATGAGGCCCATGTGGAAGTGGACGAAAATGATTTAAAAGCCAAGGGTGCCTATTTATCGCCCGGCATGCCTGCGGCCTGCTATATCACAACCGACCAGCGAACCGTGATCAGTTATCTGTTAGACCCCTTGCTTAAAAATGTTGACACCGCCATGAGGGAGTAAGAAGCTGATAGTGTATAGGGCAGAGCTTGTCTGCTCTGCCCTAATACCATATATTTAAACCAGGGCATAATCGGTATAATATCCGTCCTGCTGGACAATTCCCAGAATCCAGTTATGGGAATCGATATCCATGGCCGTAGCCACCATGGTATAACCGAGAGCACCGGCTAAAACCCCTGTAAAATACGTGATGCCGTTTTGGGAATAATAGATCGGAGATCCGCTGGCACCGGCTGTCACATTCATGCTGGCGGACAATTCCAGGACACTGCTGTCAAAAGTGTATTGATCAATGGTTCCGGATACCTCCCATTGATAGTACTCCTGACCCGGTGTGGTGGGATTATCCTGCTGGATTCCGTCTGCCGAATACCCGGCACTCTGGATACGGGTACCGGAAAAATTTTGGCCGACAATCGGTTCGAGCGTCAGGTATCCGATGGTATTGCCGATGGGTAGACTCAGCTTGATGATGGCCAGATCATTGTCCGGCCATTCTGAATACAGGTCTGCCTTAAAGTTTTTTTCCACCCATGCCTGCTGCCAGTCATAGCCTATTGCCGCTGTGATGTCACCATTCAATCCAGGGATGAAGGTAATACCCGCAGCTGAATCCAGGTTCCCGCTAGCATCCAAAAGGACATGGGCATTG
>JAHIVS010000179.1 GCA_018816605.1 Pseudomonadota bacterium | reverse complement strand
TGGTCGTGCTGGGCAGAATATGAGTCAGGAGATCGGGCATCATCACGAGGATCAAACATTTCCTCCGGATGAAGCTGCAGGGACAAACGCCTTGAAAGGTCCAAAAAATGGAGAAAAAAACATGGACAGGGCGGCAAACACTGTATGGGCATGATGCAGATATAAGTTAAAGAAAAATTTTGATTCAATCATTTAAGGAGATAACGGATGATACTAAAAAGAATATTCTCTTTATTAATAATACTTATAGCACTAACATTTTCTGCTTGTGCACAAGGTCCTAACAGCCCTATGGGTAGCGGAGGATTAATGATATTTTAAAGCCCACCACAGCCGTTCAATAAAAATATTGTCATGGGAACTGGGCCAGAACGCAGGTCTCAGGTCTTTTGGGCACAGCTCGCAGGTGCCTGATAAATCAAAAGGAGAGATCACCAATGCCGGTGAGTATTGCAACACTTCTCGGAAAACCCCTTCGTTTTTTCAGATATCTGAGCAAAAAAGGACCAATGCCCATCACTGCTGAAGAACTTCCGCTTCGCGCAGAACTGTTCGGCAGTGACCAGATGAAGCAGCATGGAAGAATCCTGGCGACTGCCCATGAATTGAGTGACAGGCGGCTGCCGGACAAGCTTTTGTCCCGCTTGTCGGAAAATGAGGCCGTACTCGTTGATGTGTGCAGTCCCCTGACAGAAGCCATTGTGACAAACCGTCTGATTGTTCCGGCAGAAGAATGGCTGCTGGACAATTTCTATTTGATCGAAGAACAGATCCGTACGGCAAAACGGCATTTGCCAAAGGGCTACAGCCTTGAGCTGCCGCGCCTGTCAAAAGGGCCGTCAGCAGGAAGGCCGAGGGTATATGACATTGCCCTTGAGACTATTTCGCACGGGGACGGACGGGTGGACCCGGAAGGCCTCACAAGTTTTGTGGCTGCCTATCAGAGTGTCACCTTTCTGAAACTGGGTGAACTCTGGGCTATCCCCATCATGTTGCGGCTGGCCCTGATTGAAAATCTGAGGAGGATTGCGGCCCGCCTTGCCACGGATAAAATCAATCGAAACCAGGCAGACCTCTGGGCGGATAAGATGATCGAGACCGCCGCAGAAGACCCCAATGGGTTGATTATGGTAATCGCCGATATGGCACGGTCAAACCCGCCCATGGTGGGTTCTTTTGTGGCAGAGCTGGCCCGGCGGTTACAGGGACAGGGACCGGCGCTGGCCTTGCCGCTCAACTGGATTGAACAGCGATTGGCAGAGTCTGGTCTTGCCATCGAACATCTGGTGCGACTGGAGACCCGGCAGCAGGCGGCAGACCAGGTGTCGGTCAGCAATAGTATCGGAAGTCTCAGGTTTCTCTCCGCCATGGACTGGCGCGAGTTTGTCGAGACCATGAGCGTTGTTGAGCAGCATCTAAGTAAAGATCCGGCAGATGTCTATGGCCGGATGGATTTTACCACCCGCGATACCTATCGCCATGTCATTGAAAAGATTGCCCGGCAAAGTTCCCGGTCCGAGAGTGAAGTGGCACAACAGGCCATTGCGCTTGCCAAAGCAGCAGCGGCAAAAAAAGGCGTGAATGATCGTACGGCCCATGTGGGCTTTTTTCTTATCGACAAAGGATTGCCCGAACTCAAACACCTGTCGGCGCTTCGTTTTTCACCCGGCCGGGTTCTTGGCAGACTCCTCCCCCGGTTTCCCCTGCCGATCTATGGCGGCACCATTGGCTTTTTAACCGTTGTTCTGGCAGCCTGTTTTTCTGTAAAGGCCCATGCCGAAGGCATAGAGGGATGGGCCATAGGGCTTGTCTCCCTGCTGTTCCTGCTTTGTGCTGTTCAGCCTGCCGTGACGCTCGTGAACTGGCTGGCCACTTTGGCTGTCAGGCCCAAGCCGTTGCCGCGCATGAATTTTTCCAGCGGGATACCATCGGAATGGCGGACCCTGGCGGTGGTTCCGACCCTGCTGACCAGTATCCAAGCCATTGATGACCTGATGGAGGCCATGGAAGTCCGGTTCCTGGCAAACCGGGATCTCCATCTTCATTTTGGCTTGCTCACCGACTTTTCCGATGCTGCAAAAGAACATCTTCCGGAAGACGAACCGCTGTTGCTCCGGGCCCGTCTGGGTGTTGAAACGCTGAACCAAAAATACCGGATCGCAAAGGGAGATATTTTTTTTCTGTTTCACCGCCCCCGGCTGTGGAACCCCCGGGAAAAAATCTGGATGGGGTATGAGCGCAAGCGCGGCAAAATATCCGATTTAAACCGGCTGCTCCGGGACAGTTCAGATGAGCGGTTCAGTCTTGTGGTCGGTGACACCGTTATTCTATCCTCTGTGAAATATGTGATTACCCTGGACACCGATACCCTTTTGGCCCGTGATTCAGCCCGGCAGTTTGTCGGTGCCATGGCGCATCCGCTCAACCGTCCGGTTTATGATGAAAATCGGCAGTGCGTCATGCAAGGTTACGGTATCCTTCAGCCGCGGGTGGCCATCAGCCTGTCCAATACAAATCCTTCCTTTTATGCCCGCCTGTGCGGCAGTGAACCGGGTATTGATCCCTATACGCGGACTGTTTCCGATGTGTACCAGGATTTGTTTGGCGCAGGGTCCTTCATCGGCAAGGGCATTTATGATGTGGATGTATTTCAAAAAGCGCTGGACGGGCGTTTTCCGGAAAACCTCATTTTAAGCCACGATCTGCTTGAAGGCTGCTATGCCGGGGCCGGACTGATCAGCGATGTGGAGTTATACGAGGAATACCCCTCCTGTTACTATGATGATGTGGATCGCCGGTATCGCTGGATTCGGGGCGACTGGCAGATTGCCCGCTGGCTGTTTCCATGGGTACCCGGTCCTGACGGCCATCTGCAAAAGAATCCGCTTTCGATGCTGTCCCGCTGGAAAATTTTCGACAACCTGCGACGCAGTCTTGCGGCTGCATACTTGACACTCCTTTTGCTGCTGGGCTGGATGGTGTCCACCTCCCCCTTGTTCTGGACCCTGGCAGTGATCGGCATTCTTGTGCTTCCTTTAGGGCCGTCCGTGATCCTGAATGTGTTTCAAAAGCCCGTGGATGTCAGGCTGGGCGAGCATTTGACCTACACCCTGAAATCGGCCGGGCGAAACTGCCTTCAGGCGACACTCACCCTTGTATGCCTTCCCCATGAAGCAGTTTACAGTCTGGATGCCATGGTCCGCACCCTCTGGCGAATGATGATCACGCACAAGCGGCTGCTTGAATGGAATCCGTCGGGCAGAGCGGGTGGCCATAATCAACCGGATCAGGCCGGGATCGGCAAGTCTTTTATGTCCATGGCACCGGCGCCCGTCATTGCCGCTGCAACGGCCATAACCCTTCTCCTGTTGAAACCGGGCACCCTGCTGGTGGCCGCTCCCATCCTCATCCTATGGGCTTTTTCTCCGGTGATCACCTGGTGGATCAGCCAGCCTATTGCCCGGCTCCCGGAAAGCCTGACAGGGGATCAGACGCTTTTTCTGCACGGGCTGTCCCGGAAAACCTGGGCTTTTTTTGAAACCTTTATGGGCCCGGAAGATCACTGGCTGCCGCCGGATAATTATCAGGAGATACCGGTCGGTGTCCTTGCCCATAGGACCTCCCCCACCAATATGGGGCTTTCGCTCTTAACAAATCTGGGTGCCTATGATTTCGGCTATATCAGTGCCGGAAAACTGATCCAGCGGACCACCGACACCTTGAATACCATGGCAACCCTGGAAAGATTTCAGGGTCATTTTTATAACTGGTATGACACCGAATCTCTTGTACCGCTTTCCCCCCGCTATATTTCGTCGGTTGACAGCGGCAATCTGGCCGGGCATCTTTTGACCTTGAGGCCGGGACTTTCCGGGATCAGCCAGGATGCAATAACGGGCAGACGATTGTTCCAGGGGCTCAGTGATACCTTTCTGGTGCTCTTTGATCTGGCAAAAGACAAGTTTCCGCTAAGGTTTACAGAAATTCAAAAAGCGCTGGAAAAAGCGACGCAAACCCCGCCCGACACCCTGACCGGAACACGCCTGTGTCTGGATCAGCTCTGGCAATCCGGCCAATATCTGGAGACGGATGTAACTGCCATTGACAAAGATCCTGAAAGCCAGCTTGGATGGTGGGCCCATGCCTTTGCCGGGCAGTGCCGGAATGCCCTGGATGAGCTGATGCTTCTTGCGCCCTGGACAGACCATCTGTCTTCTTTGGATAAGCCCCTATACATGGCTGATCTTGACCTGATTCCGACCCTGGACCAGGCGGCCCGGATGGATGCGATGATTTTGCCGGAAATTGATCATCGCCTTTCTCTGGTAGTCAACGATAAGGAAAAACTGTGGCTGAATGAGCTTGCCCGCCTGATATCGGTTTCCGGGCAGGAGGCCCGGAACCGGATTGCCGATATCGAAATCCTTTGCCGACAGGTCAATGAATTTGCTCAAATGGAGTATGATTTTCTGTTTGATGCCTCCCGTCGCCTTTTGTCCATTGGTTATAATGTCAGCGAGCATCGGCTGGATTCTGGCTATTACGATCTTCTGGCTTCAGAAGCCAGGTTTGCCGGTTTTGTCGCCATTGCCCAGGGGCAATTACCCCAGGAGAGCTGGTTTGCCCTGGGGCGGCTTCTCACCACCACCGGGGAAGGGCCCATTCTATTGTCCTGGAGCGGGTCCATGTTTGAATACCTGATGCCGCTTCTGGTGATGCCGGCCTATGAAAACACCCTGCTTTACCAGACCTGCAGGACGGCCGTGGCCAGCCAGATTGCCTATGGCAAAAAAACTGCCGTGCCCTGGGGTATTTCAGAAAGCGGATACAATGCCATTGATGTACATCACAACTATCAGTACCGGGCCTTTGGGGTTCCCGGTCTCGGGTTGAAGCGCGGTCTTTCAGATGACCTGGTGATGGCCCCCTATGCTTCGGTCCTGGCGCTGATGGTGGCGCCTAAAAGGGCCTGCCTGAATCTGGAACGGATATCCAAAGAAGGGTTTTCAGGGAAATACGGGTTTTATGAAGCCGTGGATTACACGCCGTCGCGTCTCCCGCCCGGCCGGGACAATGTGGTGGTCCGCTCGTTTATGGCCCATCACCAGGGCATGAGTTTTCTTTCTCTTTTGTCGGTGCTCCTGGACCGGCCCATGCAGAAACGGTTCGAATCCGAGCCCATGTTCCAGGCCACCCTGCTGCTGCTTCAGGAACGGATACCCAAGGAAACGACCTTGTTTATCCATACGACCGAGCTTTCCGAGCATCAGAAAATTGCGGGAATGGTTGAAAAACCCAACCGGGTTTTCAGCAGCCCGGATACGCCGGTCCCGGAAGTCCAGTTACTCTCAAACGGCCGGTATCATGTGATGGTGACAGCGGCCGGCGGCGGTTACAGCCGGTGGAAGAATCTGGCCGTTACCCGGTGGCATGAAGACGCTACCAGTGATAACCACGGATCTTTCTGCTATATCCGGGATCTCACCAGCAAAAAGTACTGGTCCACCACCCATCAGCCGACCCTTACGCCTGCAAAAAAATTTAACGTGGTGTTTTCAGAAGGGCGGGCTGAATTTCGCTGTGAGCATGATGATCTTGACGTCTATACCGAGGTGGTTGTATCCCCCGAGGATGATATTGAACTGCGCCGCATCACGCTTACCAACCTCGCCCGCCGGAAGCGGACCATTGATGTGACAAGCTATGCCGAAGTGGTTCTGGCCCCGCCCATGGCCGATGCCCTGCATCCTGCCTTCAGCAAACTTTTTGTGGAGACCGAGATCATCACCGAACAACAGGCCATTCTCTGCACCCGGCGGCCCCGCTCCCAGGAAGAACAGCCGCCCTTTATGCTGCACCTTATGGCAATACATGGGGCAAAGGTGACACATTTTTCCTTTGAAACCGACCGCATGCAATTCATCGGCCGTGGCAACAGTGTTGCCGACCCCCAGGTAATTACTGAAACAACAGACCCTTTGGGCGAACTCTCCGGCAGTCAGGGGTCAGTGCTTGATCCCATTGTGGCCATCCGTTGCCGGTTAACCCTTGACCCGGGGGAATCCATCGTCATCAACATGGTTACCGGCATCGGTGAAACAAGGGATGAGGCGATGAGGCTGGTGGAAAAATACCATGACCGGCATCTTGCCGAACGGGTATTTGAGCTTGCCTGGACCCATGGACAGGTTTTTTTAAGACAGATCAACGCCACTGAAACCGATGCCCAGCTTTATGGTCGTCTTGCCAATACCGTTATCTATGCGAATGCTGCATTGCGGGCCGATGCAGGCATTCTCAAAAAGAACCGCAGTGGCCAGTCCAGCCTCTGGGGATATGCCATTTCCGGCGATCTGCCCATTGTCCTGTTGCGGATTGAAGATCCGGCCAATATTGATCTGGTCCGGCAACTGGTACAGGCCCATCTCTACTGGCGGTTGAAAGGGCTGGCCGTGGACCTGGTGATCTGGAACGAAGATCATACCGGTTACCGGCAGCTTCTCCACGATCAGATTGTCCGCCTCATTGCCGCAGGCATTGAAGCCAATGTTATTGACCGGCCCGGCGGCATCTTTATCAGATCTGCCGATCAGATCGCCGAAGAGGACCGTATACTGTTCCAGGCAGTTGCCAGGGTGATCATCAGCGATACCCGGGGGACCCTGTCCGACCAGATCAGTGACGGCGGTCTTGCGGGTGTCACTATACCCCGGCTGATCCCCGGCAGAAACCATCGGCCCGAACCTCCGACAACAATACCCCTGCCGCGCCACGACCTGATGTTTTACAACGGACTGGGCGGGTTTACCCCGGATGGACGCGAATATGTAATTACCACGGCAGAAGGACAAAAAACACCGGCACCCTGGGTCAATGTGCTGGCCAACCCGTTTTTCGGAGCGGTGATCACTGAAAGCGGCCCTGCCTGTACCTGGAGCGAAAATGCCCATGAATTCCGGCTGACACCCTGGGAAAATGATCCGGTGACCCATGCAGGCGGCGAAGCGTTTTATATCCGTGATGAAGAGCGGGGCCATTTCTGGTCGCCGACACCGGCGCCCTGCCCCGGCTTTGCACCTTATGTCACCCGGCACGGATTCGGCTATACCGTGTTTGAACATACGGAACGCGGCATCCAATCCGAACTCTGGATTTATGTGGCCCTTGACGCAGCAATAAAGTTTTCAGTCTTAAAGGTGAAAAACACATCGGAGCGATCCCGGAAGCTTTCGGCCACAGGCTACGTGGAATGGGTGCTGGGAGATTTGCGGCAAAAATCCGGCATGCATGTGGTCACCGCCATGGACCCCATGAGCAATGCGCTTTTTGCAGAAAATTCCTATAACACCGAATTTACCAACCGGACGGCTTTTTTTGATGTGGATGACATAAATTGCACAACAACCTGCGACCGGACCGAATTTCTGGGACGTAATCATACCCTGTCATCACCTGCCGCCATGCTGCGGACCCATCTCTCCGGAAGGGTTGGGGCGGCATTAGACCCTTGCGCCGCCATCCGGGTGACGTTTGATCTGGCTACCGGACAGGAGCGTGAGATCATTTTCAGGCTTGGAGTGGGCAAGGACAGGAGCGATGCTGAAAATCTGATCCGTCGGTTTCAAGGGTCAACAATGGCTCGCACGGCCCTTGATACGGTCTGGCAGCACTGGACCCACACCCTTGGCGCCGTTAATGTGGAAACCCCTGACCCCTCCCTTAACGTACTGGCCAACGGCTGGCTTCTCTACCAGACCCTGGCCTGCCGACTCTGGGCCCGGAGCGCAACCTACCAGTCAGGCGGGGCCTTTGGATTCCGCGACCAGTTACAGGATGTGATGGCCCTGATCTATGCCCGGCCGCATCTTATGCGGGAACATCTCCTGCTGGCGGCATCCCGTCAATTTGAGGAAGGCGATGTGCAGCACTGGTGGCATCCGCCCCTGGGTCGGGGAGTACGCACCCACTGCTCCGACGACTACCTCTGGCTTCCGCTGGCCACCTGTCGGTATGTCCTTGGCACCGGGGATACCGGGGTGCTGGATGAAGCTGTCTATTTTCTCTCGGGTCGTCCCGTGGACGCGGATGAAGATTCATATTATGACCTGCCCAACCAGTCTGAAAAAAAAGCAGGCCTTTATGACCATTGTGTCCGAGCCATTGAAAAAAGTCTCACCTTTGGAGAGCATGGCCTGCCGCTCATGGGATCCTGTGACTGGAATGACGGCATGAACCTGGTGGGAGAACAGGGCAGAGGCGAAAGCGTGTGGCTGGGATTTTTCCTTTATGAAGTGCTCCTGCGGTTTGCCGAGGTGGCGGATAAACGAGGGGACACAGATTTTGCCCAGCGTTGCCGCAAAGAGGCTGTAACCCTTCAAATCAATATCGAATCCCATGGCTGGGACGGCGACTGGTACCGGCGGGCATATTTTGATGACGGCACACCGCTGGGCTCTTCCATCAACCCGGAATGCCGGATTGATTCCATTGCCCAGAGCTGGTCCGTGCTGTCCGGGGCTGGTTCCCGGGAGCACTCACACCTGGCCATGGAAGCCCTGGATGAACATCTTGTCAGCCGTGAACAAGGCCTTGTAAGGCTTTTAGATCCACCTTTTGACAAGTCAAAACTGAACCCCGGTTATATCAAAGGATATGTACCGGGCGTGCGGGAAAACGGCGGGCAATACACACACGCCGCCATCTGGGCCGCCATGGCCTTTGCACGCCTGGGGGACAGGCAGCGGGCCTGGGAGCTTTTCACCCTGATCAATCCTGTAAATCATGCCCGGTCGGCTTCAGCGGTTGATACCTATAAAGTGGAACCCTATGTGGTGGCTGCAGATGTCTATGCCGCCGCCCCGCACATGGGCCGGGGCGGCTGGACATGGTATACCGGCTCTGCGGCCTGGATGTATCGGCTCATCATTGAATCACTTCTGGGACTAACCCTTGAAGTGGATAAACTGAGACTGACCCCTTGTATCCCTCCGGAATGGGAAGGGTTTAAACTTCACTACCGCTATCGGGAAACGGTCTATCACATATCGGTTCTGCAACAACCCGACAACGAAAGGTCTATGACCATCCGTGTGGATGACAAGGTCCAAAAGGATAATACCATCCCTCTGTGTGATGACCATAAAGAGCACTGGGTTGATGTGCGGTGCGGGTGGCCTCTCATGAAAAAGCCAATATATGACAATTGAACAAATCAGAGGAACCCAATTATAGACCCTATTCAAAAGGCGATATATGATCTTTTGAGTATATATGACCTTTTAAATTTGGTTGCTGATCACTGGATTGAAACGGCAAGTTATGATTATTTGTACTGAAAAATCAATAGTATGGATAAATCAACTCCTGTATTTTGAACCCTGGCACAATGATTGCGATATAAATAGATAACCGGCGACCCGGAAGGATGATTTGTAATCCGGCATGAAAGACAAAACCGGGAATTCAGACGGGAGACTTTAAAAAAGGAATATTATT
>JAHIVS010000178.1 GCA_018816605.1 Pseudomonadota bacterium | reverse complement strand
GGTTTATTTTCTGTTACCGTATTCGGCATACCCCATGGCCGTCAGCCTGTAGACAAGATGTGCCATTTTTGAAAACGGCAGATAGGCAAACAGGTTAAAGATGGCAATCAGGTGCAGATAGTAAAAAAAGTAAGAAACGTATTCCAGGTGTGCCAGACGGGCCATTTCAGTTAGCATGCCTGTCGCGCCCAGGGCAAATACAATACCCAGAATAAACCAGTCTTTATAGGAGGACAACTGGTCTTTTTTATCCAATCTGTTCTTGATCATCAAGCCTGAACCGATAACCAGGGCAACGCCTGCAACATTGGCCAGCCATTTCACCGGGTTGAGCTGAGAGTAAGGTCCGGGTGTCTGGAAAACATACAGAACAACAAAGAAAATATTGGTCACGATGAAAAGCCCGATAAAGGAATACAGCACCATCATATGGGGAGTGGCCCGGTCTTTGTTGGCCTCGCACTCATTGAACTTGTCATGCTTGAGCACCGCGGGGAGTACCCGGATGATCGCCTGGCCAAATGCCTTGTAGTCAATGGATTTTTTGTCTGTTTTGCCTTCCTGAACCGCGTTCTGATGAATGTCATTGAGAAAGCGTTTGAGGCTCAGGGCAAAAATTAAAGCCACGCAGGCCGCGGTTGGGACAAATGTCAGATCCACAAACCAGGTGGAAAAGAAATTCGCCTGGGCAATCACATGTGCACCTTCATGGGCATGGGACCATCCAATGCCGAACACATTAAAAATCTTGGTCATCACATCTGCATGGGCCATGGTGATATAGGCAAGAATTGCAAACCAGATGGCCGGAATTCCAATGAGAAACGGCAATTTTTTAGGATCATTAATGGCCTTCGCCAAAAACTTGGGCTGGGCGTATTCTGTAATGGCAGCAGATCTAACCGCTGAAAGCACATCCCCTGGAGCCGCGCCCCTGGGACAAAGGTCTGTGCAATCCCCACATTGGTGGCAAAGCCAGATATCACCGTTGCCGATAAGTCTGTCTTTGAGTCCCCAGGATGCGGCAATCATTTCTTTCCTGGGAAAAGGACTGTTTTCCGGTGCAATGGGACAGGCCACGGAACAGGTGGCACATTGGTAACATTTTTTTAGTGTTTCTCCGCCAAGACCCCGTAACTGGGCAATGAACCCGAGATCCGGCTGGGCAAGATATTTTTCAGTCATACTTACATACCTCCATATAATTTGGCCGTATTATTTGAAAAGTTTACCATTAGAATCCTTTGAACGGGTTGGGACCCATCGCTTCAACTTCTTCAACAAAGGCATTAATTATTTGCGGTAGTTTGTCATATTCATCAATGGCGATTTCTGTGAAGGCAACCCGTTCATTTTCAAGTGCAAGGCTGGCAAGTGCTTCCCCGATCTTTTTAACACGAACTTCGGCCAATTCAGATCCTTTCATAAAATGACACTGGTAGTCGTCCCCATGTTTACAACCGATGAGAATAGCACCGTCCAAGCCCTGGGCCAAAGCATCTTTTATCCAGATGGTATTGACAGACCCCAGACATCTGACCGGTATAAATCGGACATTGGGAGAATAATCCATGCGGTTCATACCCACCATGTCAAGGGCCGGGAAGGCGTCATTTTCACAAATCAGCGCCAGGAATCTAAAGGGCGGTTCGTCATAATCATCTTCCGACGGAACACCGATGGCCTTTACCTGGGATCCGATACTGTCAATGGAATAGTCGGCAAAGGAAATAATTCTCTCAGGGCATGCACCCATACAGGTTCCGCACCGTCTGCACCGGGTGGGGTTGGCTTTGGGTGTTCCTTTTGCATCGTCATCCAGGGCGCCGAAGGGGCATTCAACCGTACATCTCTTGCACTGGGTACATCTCTGGAAGAAAAAATCCGGAAAGGTCATGTCGCCGGATCTGGGATGAACGGCCATGCCCCTGTTGGCACTTTCAATACATTGAATCGCCTTAAGGGCTGCTCCGGTTGCATCTTCAATGGATTCTTCAATGGTCATGGCCCGTCTGATGGCACCAGCAGCATAGACACCGGTTCTCTGGGTCTCATAGGGGAAACAGATGTAATTGGAGTCAGCATACTGACCGAAAATGTCATTGTCTCTGAACCCCGGGCCCTGTCTGTATGCCAGGTTGACGACCGGATCATCTTTGGTGACCGGTACCATGCCGCCGGCAACCACAACCATGTCCGCTTTGATGGCAAGATTTTCACCCAAAAGGGTATTTACGGCAGTAACGGCAAGCTTTCCGCCCTGGCTTGTAACTTCAGTGACCGCTCCCTTGGTCATGAAAACGCCGTCATCCTGCTGCATGCTTTTGTAGAAAAATTCCTGAAGTCCCGGGGTCCTCATATGCTGGTAGATGATATAGGCTTTACCATCTGAATAATCTTCCCTTACATATTTGGCTTGTTTCAGGGCGACCATGCTGGTCACAGAACCTGCATATTCGAAATCGGCATCATCCGCATCTTTCCCGGGGGACTGGATGAAAACCACATTTTTGGCTTCTTTTCCGTCGGAAGGCCTGATAATTTTGCCTTTGGCCGCTATCAGTTCAAACTCATCATTGGTAACCACGTCCGGAAGGTCGATGCCAAGATGTGCATAGGCCTCTCCGGCAATTTTTGCAGGGCGCCAGCCGGCTGCCAGGATTACGGCGCCGTATAATTCGCCATTGGGATCCAGCTGAAGGATATCCTCTCGACCTTTATTGTATTCCAGGTATTTGGCATGGGCAGCTTCGGCATCCAGTTCTTTGCCGGCTTCATCCAAAAGCATTTCCGGGGGACATGGAAAGGGAACGTCAAAGGGGATTTTTTCACCGGGTTTTTTAAAGGTAACGGTGAGTTCACCAGGCTGACCGGCAATACGGGCGACTTCGCAATTGGTTCGGACATCAATGTTTGAAAACCCGGCAATTTCCTGGATCAGGCTGTCAACAACCGGTGCCTGGAGGGATTCAAAGGGTTCTGCCACCGGCATCTGGCTTCGCAGTTTTGCCGCATATCCGCCAAGGGCGCCTGTTTTTTCTACGATGGTCACCTCATAACCGATTTTGGCGGCATCAAGGGCTGCCGACATGCCGGTTACGCCGCCACCCAGGACCAGGATTTTTTTGGAAAAAGATTCTGTTTTATAGGGCACGGGGAGGGTGACTTTTTCAAGACGGATCATGCTCATTTTGATGTAATCTTCCGCCTTCATCTGAATGGGGTCAAAATGCTCTTCATCATCCTTCTGGTCTTCGGTGAGTGCCGGGTAGGTTTCCCTTGAATGGGGCCATACAACACCTTCTCTCAGGTTGGTTCTTTCAACGATGCAATTGTCAAATTTAAATACATCAAAGTTGACACGTCTTGAGCAGGCCGCGATGGCCATGGCATTTACCTTGCCGTCTTCCACATCTTTCTGGATGAGAGCGACTCCTTCCTTTGAGCACAGGAAGGGATGGGTGGTGCAATTGATGCCCTCTTCATCGGGAACACCCTTCAGGGCTTCGATGTCGAGAGTCTCGCCGATTCCACAGCCTGTACAAATATATACGCCGTATTTTTTATTCATGGTTGATTACCTCCTTACAAGGGTCTGAATGGCTTTAAGTGCCATGCCAGTAGCATTCTGGTTAGATGTTACGACATCGGCAGGCTTGTTGGCACAACCTGCTGCAAACATGCCGCCTTTTGAAAAGTCATTCACAATAAAGCCCTCTTCATTGTACACAAGATCGGCATTGGGTTTGTCGATGGCAGCCGTCGGCTGCATACCGGTGGCCAGCACCAGCAAATCTACGGTCTGTCTGACCTTCTCACCCGTTATGGTGTCTTCTGCAACCAGTTTGATATTGCCGGATCCCGCTTCTTCACTGACCTCTGCCACTTTCCCTTTGACAAAGAAGATATTTTTATCTTCCTTGAGTTTGGCATAGAAATTTTCATATTTTCTGCCAGGGGTTCGAAGATCGATATAATAGATATAAATCTTGGCATCCGGATACTGGCCCCTCAGATAGGTGGCATGCTTCAAGGAGGCCATGCAGCAGATATAGGAACAATAGGAAAGATGATTTTCATCCCTGGATCCTGCGCATTGCGCAAAAGCGATGGTTTCAGGTGCCTTGTCATCGGATGGCCGGACAATCTTTCCTGCGGTGGGGCCATTTAAGGATGCCATTCTTTCCAGCATCATGTTGGTCACGATGTTTTGATACCGGCCGAACCCTAAGTTGTCGATCTTGGTAGCGTCATAGGGCTGCCAGCCGGTGTTCCAGACAATGGCGCCGACTTTCAGATCAAAGGTTTTTTCTTCCATGTCAAAGTCAACAGCGTCATATTTACAAGCTTCTTTGACTTTGTCCCGGTCATCGGTACCCATGGCCGGATCCATGACAAATCTCTGGGGGAATGCCATGTTATGGGGAAGATAAGCGGCTTTTCTCCGGTCCATGCCAAAGTTGAAATCATTGGAGATTTCAGTCTCGCAGACCTTGGCACATTCGCCGCAGGCCGTGCAGTTTTCAGTGACATATCTGGGGGCGGTCTTAACGGTTACCGTGTAGTCGCCGGGCTTGCCTTCCACACCGGCCACTTCCGACAGGGTAAAGACCTTGATGTTTTTGTTATCCTTGAGTCGTTTGTAATTGATCTCAAGTCCGCATGTGGGCGGGCAAAGTTTGGGGAAGTAGTGTTTTAGCTGGGATACTCTTCCGCCAAGGGATGCTTCCTTTTCCAAAAGGAAGACCTCATACCCCACTTCGGCAGCTTCCAGGGCAGTTGTAAGGCCGCTGATTCCACCACCAACCACCATGATGCTTCCACTTACCGGGGCTGAATTATCTGTTGTCATGCTGTCCCTCCGTGCAATTGAGTTATTTCTATTGT
>JAHIVS010000177.1 GCA_018816605.1 Pseudomonadota bacterium | reverse complement strand
AGACCTTTCTGAAAAAAAAATATCCCGGTCTTCATATCGCCTGCGCCATCTCCCCGCCTTTCCGCGAGTTAACCCCCCAAGAAGACGAAGAATATACAAAACAGATCAATAAATCCGGCGCTCGCATTCTCTTTGTCAGCCTTGGCTGTCCCAAGCAGGAAAGATGGATGGCGGATCATAAGGACAGGCTCTCCTGTGTCATGCTTGGAGTTGGAGCGGCCTTTGATTTTTTAAGCGGCAAAAAGAAACACGCGCCTCGCTGGATGCAGAAGGTGGGGCTTGAGTGGATATTCCGTCTTGCCTGTGAACCTCGCCGGCTGTGGAAACGCTATTTCAAACATAATCCCCGGTTTATTTGGTATTTCGGGAAGCAGCTGATAAAAGAGAGGACTAAGAGCTGAGGGCAAAAGGCAAATAGCAAAGGGTTCTGTTTAATACCCCCCTGCAAGCGGGCTTGAGGCGGGCGCAAGGGTCAAACCTTAACTGTTAACTGGGCGGCGTGATTGAAAATAGGACCGTGGCTGAGAAAAGCACTCTTATACATGTGCCGTCCATTTTTCTTCTAAATGAAAAATTGGCTTGACTATTTTTCATTTGGTGCAATAATAGTCACATGGAAAGCAGGATACTTTATGAAAATATCTGGGAGGAGCTTGCCCGGGATAAAAGCATGATTTTCCTCGCCGGACCGCGGCAGGCAGGCAAGACCACCCTTGCTGAAAGTATCTCCCGCTCATTTACAAACAGTCTGTACTTTAATTGGGATATCCCTGAACAGAGAACCCGGTTAATAGAAAACCCCGCCTTTTTTGAAGCAGTTGAGCGTCGGGATTTTTCCGCGCCTCTTATTATTCTTGATGAAATCCACAAGTACAAGGACTGGAAAAACTACCTGAAAGGAATGTATGATCAGTTCCACGATACATACAAATTCCTTGTCTCGGGCAGCGGTCGTCTTGATATCTATCAGAAAGGCGGGGATTCACTGGCGGGCCGTTATTTTCTCTTCCATCTCTGGCCGTTTACCCTGGCGGAATTGGGCCGGCGCAATAGAACAATTGAAGACTTTCTTAGAGACCCCTTGTTCATTGATGCACCTGCAGATGAAGAATTGAAGATCACCTGGGAACGGCTCAGCACCATGAGCGGTTTTCCTGAGCCTTTTCTTGCCAACCGCCCAGCTACCTATCGACGCTGGTCAAGCGGATATGCCCAGCAGTTGATCAGGGAGGATATCAGGGATCTTACGAATATTAAGTCTATCAATGACATTGAAACCCTCTATCATCTCCTGCCGTCAAGGGTTGGCAGTCCTTTGTCCATTCCCTCTTTGGCCCGTGACCTGAAGGTGGCTTACAACTCGATACAGAACTGGCTGTCGGTTTTTGAAAGATTTTTCCTGACTTTTACCATCAGCCCCTGGTCGGCTAAAATCTCCCGGGCCATTCAGAAAGAGCGGAAAATATACCTCTGGGATGCACCGCGGATCAAGGATCCTGCCGCCCGGTTTGAAAATATGGCTGCCATTGAGCTTTATCGGGCAATAACGGCTTGGAATGATGTGGGCCACGGATCTTTCACCCTGCATTTTATAAAAAATAAGGAACAGCAGGAAGTCGATTTTCTGATTGCCAACGAGAATGCCCCCATCCTCCTGATTGAGGCAAAAATATCTGATGCACAACCTTCGGCAGCACTGAAAAAGTTCCAGGGGATGCTTCAGGTCCCGGCGGTACAGATAACCGCCGGAAGTGGGTCGGGCGGCGCTGACAGCTTCAGGCTGTTTAGCAATAATTCCAACCCGCTATTGGTTGCACCGGCTTCCCTTTGGCTATCGGGATTGCCATAATAGAGAAAGTGAGGTGGGAAGGGTCCGTTGCTTGATCAAATCTGATGTTTTTTTTTGCAAACTAAAAATATCCTCGGGATCTTCAGGTCACGTGTTGCAGCACCAGACATAAAATATCCTATACTTGCATTTTTTGAAAGCATAGGGTATTT
>JAHIVS010000740.1 GCA_018816605.1 Pseudomonadota bacterium | reverse complement strand
TTGCGGGGGAGGAAGGCGAGGATGACGCCAGGTCAGCATGTCCCTTTGATACCCTGGGCTACACACGTGATACAATGGATGTTACAACGGGATGCGACGAAGAAATTCTGAGCTAATCCTTTAAAGATATCCTAAGTTCGGATTGAAGTCTGCAACTCGACTTCATGAAGTCGGAATCGCTAGTAATCGCGGATCAGAACGCCGCGGTGAATACGTTCTCGGGGTTTGTACACACCGCCCGTCAAACCACGAAAGTTTATAATACCCAAAGCCGGTGGCCTAACCGTAAGGAGGGAGCCGTCTAAGGTAGGATCAATGATTGGGGTTAAGTCGTAACAAGGTATCCCTACGGGAACGTGGGGATGGATCACCTCCTTTCTAAGGAGAAAGGCAGATACGTAAAAGTATCTAAAATTTCCAAATATATACTCATCATATTCAGTTTTGAAAGACCTCAGGGTTTTTCGTATGTAAAGAAGTAAGTAATGAGGATCTTTGAAAAGTAGATAAATTCTGTCGTAAAAGAATTGTAAGGTTAAGGAATAAAGGGCACACAGTGAATGCCTAGGCACTAAGAGCCGAAGAAGGACGCAACTAACGGCGAAACGCCACGGGGAGCAGTAAGTACGCGACGATCCGTGGGAATCCGAATGGGGAAACCCACCTCATGGAAGATGAGGTATCCGACACTTGTGGTCGGAGGGAAAACGCAGGGAACTGAAATATCTAAGTACCTGCAGGAAAAGAAAGTAATAACGATTCTGCTAGTAGCGACGAGCGAACGCGGAGGAGCCTAACACCAGAATAGTTACAAAACCATAGATTAGAAGAATGGCGTGGGAAAGCCAACCATAGAGGGTGAGAGTCCTGTATTCGAAAATGTATGGACTAGGGTGTTGAGAAGTACGGCGAGACACGAGGAATCTTGTCGGAAGATGTGAGGACCATCTCATAAGGCTAAATACTCCTTAGTGACCGATAGTGAACCAGTACCGTGAGGGAAAGGTGAAAAGAACCCCGGGAGGGGAGTGAAATAGAACCTGAAACTGTGTGCTTACAATTAGTCAGAGCTCGTTAATGAGTGATGGCATGCCTTTTGTAGAATGAACCGGCGAGTTACGGTATCTAGCAAGGTTAAGTCTAAAGGGACGGAGCCGAAGCGAAAGCGAGTCTGAATAGGGCGTTAAGTTAGATGCTGTAGACCCGAAACTGGGTGAGCTAGCCATGAGCAGGTTGAAGTTTGGGTAAGACCAAATGGAGGACCGAACCAGGGATTGTTAAAAAAATCTTGGATGACTTGTGGCTAGGGGTGAAATTCCAATCGAACTCAGAGATAGCTGGTTCTCCCCGAAATAGCTTTAGGGCTAGCGTTGACATATAAGTTTTATGAAGGTAGAGCACTGAATGTGTGATGGCCCCACCTCGGGGTACTGAGCCCAATCAAACTCCGAATGTCATAAAATGTGGTCAGCAGTCAGACTGTGGGTGATAAGGTTCATGGTCAAAAGGGAAAGAGCCCAGACCGCCAGATAAGGTCCCAAAATTAATGCTAAGTGGAAAAGGAAGTGGAGATGCACAAACAACTAGGAGGTTGGCTTAGAAGCAGCCATCCTTTAAAGAGTGCGTAAAAGCTCACTAGTCGAGTGAATCTGCGCCGAAAATGTACCGGGGCTAAGCATTATACCGAATCTGCGGATTTAAAGAAATTTAAGTGGTAGGGGAGCGTTCTAACAGCGGTGAAGGTAGACCGGGAGGACTACTGGAGTGGTTAGAAGTGAGAATGCCGGTGTAAGTAACGAAAAGACAGGTGAGAATCCTGTCCGTCGAAAACCCAAGGTTTCCAGGGGAAGGTTCGTCCGCCCTGGGTAAGTCGGGGCCTAAGGTGAGGCTGAAAAGCGTAGCCGATGGATAGCAGGTAGAGATTCCTGCACTAGTTTATAGACTGATGGAGTGACAAAGCAGGCTAACGTCCGCCCCTTAGTGGATTGGGGACAAGGGATCAAGGTTTGTGCGTAGGCAAATCCGCGCACTTTAAGACTGAGATCCGGTAGGTAAAGGATGATGACGTCAAACTTTCAAGAAAAGCTTCTAGGGTTAATCTATGGACTACCCGTACCGTAAACCGACACAGGTGGGTGGGTAGAGTATACTAAGACGCGCGAGAAAACCCTTGTTAAGG
>JAHIVS010000715.1 GCA_018816605.1 Pseudomonadota bacterium | reverse complement strand
TGCACCTATGAGCGCATCAGCCGTAGGTGCAAGATCGGCTTGCACAACAACAAGTTCTGGTCGATATTGAACAAGGTTATTTTCAAAATCAGACCAATTTTGAATGATAGTTTGAATACTATATCTACTGTCCACGATAAAAGCGGGGTGCAATTTTTCATAAAGATTCTTGTGCGGAGCCGCTAATATTATGGGTACAATTTTTTCTTCATTCATGCGATATACCTCCAAAAATCGTTATTTATTACTTAGTGGGTGTAGCGCTCACGGTATTGGTTTTGGAATTAATCAGGTGATAAAGTTCGGCCAGGTTGATGGTCAAGTTATTCTCTTGGGAAACGGAAGTGCCGGTTGAGGACTCCAACGCCAGGTAGATTGAGCCGTACTTATCGAGTGCAGCAATAAGAGTTGCCGGGTTCACAAACACGCCGGCAGATATTTCTACTGGTGTGGTCGGGATGTCCAACACGATTACACTCTTGTCTTCTGAGGTTGTAGCCTGACTTGCGAACATTTCTTGCTGATCAGCGCCAGCAGGGATTTCTGCATACTGGAAGGTTTGAGGAACAAGCAGAACTCTCACACCGGTGATGGTGACACGGCCTAATGGACCTAAAGCAGGCGCTGGAGTCGGGGTCTTCCCATAAACAGGCTCGCCTTCAATGGTGGAAACTGATCCGTCATTGGTGATAATGGTTTGTGCAGCCGTTGTAATACCGTTTTGTTCCTGTAATACATCGGGGGTCAGTAAGCCGATTACCGTTACGGTCTGCCCTGCCCGAAGGATGCCAGCAACACCACTTGATTTATCAACGTTGATGGCAATCGCCACGTGACCTGCTTCCAGTTGAGAAGGAATGCCGGCGGCTACGTTGTCACCAAGGATGGAAGCCACAATGAAATCACCAGTGGCACGCCCCACCACCACAGACTTGCCAACCACTTCTTCGATGGTTGCGAAAGCATCTGCAGGGATACCGCCAGCAGGAAGGGTGCGAATTTCTACCAGGTCTTCAGTCAGTGCGGTTCCGGGAGCAATGGCAGCTTTGGCAACCACCACAGGGGTTGGTTTGATAACAGTTCGGAGTAACACTATAACCGCCAAACCGATAACAACAGCGATAACAATAGGAATAATGGGTGAACGTTTCTTTTGCATTTGTTTGAATCTCCTTGTTTATAATTTTTGTCTGTTCACGCAGGAACAGTTAGTCGAATAACAAATTAACCTATACGCAATTATTCTAGTCCATTACATGTTTCATGGCTACACGGATAGTTTGGTAAGAAAGTAGGCATATTCTTGCGAATTGAAAGAAAATACCAGGGATAGACTGATCAGCAATAAACCGATGCCCAGGGTCAGACACAAAATCCCATAAACACGACTTTTGTGAGGATTTGCTTTACTTGTTAGCACCGCCTTGGTCAAGGTAAAAGCGAATAACAACGTATAGACCCCGAAAGTCCCCTGCCCTGTTGCTGTTTTCAAAAATTCTGCGATCATACTTTTCTTTTCTCCTTTACTTCGTGCCTAATTTTTGGACTATTTCTGTGTCGTTTGGTTCGATACCCGGAACGTAAGTCGGGTTGGCTAAGATTGGTTGCATTTCAGTAACCTCTGTGGTGTAACCGAGTTTTACTATTGCCATTTTTATGGGGATTCTTCCGAGATAGCGTTTGAACTCTGTATTCACAAAGCCTTTCTCAGACAAGGCAAAGGCAGCCAAGATCATGTCCCTGTCCTTGGCGTTTTTTGTCTGGACGCAGAAAACATTGTTACAGCTGGAGACAATGCCATCCGGTAAACCGCTGATAGTTTGCGCCATCAAATGCAGGAAGATTTTGTACTTGCGGCCATCGCGCCACATGGTGGAAAAAATCTCGCTGACCTCGGAACCACCTGAACTGCTTCCATCAGAAGAACCTCCAGATGAAACGCCGGTCAATATTTTGTTGGCTTCCTCAAAGAAAATCTGCATCGGTGGAAAGACCATGCCGGCCAGGGCTTCACGCCTTCGGGTAACTGCATCCGAATAAAGGACACTTGCCAGCAACGAAAGAAGTGCAACCTTCGAGAATTCATCGCTCATCTCCGCGCCGCCCTCAATCACGACCATACCCCAAGGATCAGATTTATCCCCAAGCAGACCCAAGTCCTCAATCGGTAAGCTGTCTTCACCGGGTCCGTATTGTTTGGCCATATCACCCTCTTTAAAAGTCTCAACTCTCAACAAAAGACCTTCAAGGCTGGTGCGGCTGGTCTGATCATTTTTGCCGAGGCCGTCCATGGCAATCTTAAGTTCCCCTACAACCTCCTTAAAACTGGCTTTTTTGCTTCGGTAAACAGCTACTGCTTGCTGGTCAATTGATGGCAGCGAAGAAATAACACAATCAATATATGCGGTTGTCGGACTTAATTTCAGTTCATCCCTACGCGCTTGAATTGTGTCTATTTCCATTTGGGTTTTGATTTTCAAAAACCCCTTGTATGCCTCAGTGTTCGGTAGCACGCCGTATTTTTCATACACATTATCAATTGCCCTTCGCAAGAATCCTTGTTGGCGCGGTCCCATCCTGCCGGCGTTGGTGAATAGTTGACAGAACATCGAGCGATAGTGTCTGGCATCCATTCGTTTCGGAACTTGAAGAATATTCCAACGCAGTGGTCTCTGTGCGCCAGGAAAGATCTGGCGAATATCTACCCTGCCCTCTAATCCACTCCAATTCAATGCTCGTCTCCACCCCTGACCAAAATCCAGCACGATAGTGCGGTAATGCCATTTGAGAGTAGTTTCATAAGCTAATTTTTCGGCAGCAACAGATTTGCCAAACCCGGTGTCGCCACAAAACAGGGTATGAAAATGACGATCATTGGAAAGTCGCAAGGGAATGTCAGTGATCTCTCCTAACTCACTTGCCCATTGTCTCGCCAGCACTACGTCCCCTTTCATTTGGGGATAGTAAGCAAAGTCAGGTGTAGCCTCCTGCACAGTCGTGGCAGTTCCCATTTCAAACATTCCGGGTGCGGTGTACGCTGCGACCTGAAGCATAGTGAGCAAGGTAGAGTCCACATAACCGCTCATAACCTCCGGGATGGTTTCAATGCGAGTGGACGGAGAAAATACCTGAGCATGACGGATGATGTAACGTTCTTCTTCCGGTGTCAGATCGCGTGTTTGAACGCTGGTGACTACATCTTCCACGCCGGCAAAGGATTCAGGAATAAGCCCCATCATGACTTTTTTACCTTGCAAGGTTTTGGTAAACGCATAGGTGTCGCAGTAGTAAGCGCCCTCTTTGCTGGCGGCTTCAAGTAACATTTGTTGCATTCGGAGGATTTTGGTTACCAGAATCGCAGGATCAAATTGCCATTGATACCCATTATTGATTGAGAATGAGGGGGCAATGCCAACCGCCATCCCTGAACTGGCTCCGTGAGCAAGCATATTGGAAACAGCAGTGCCCTGTGAAGAACCGTCTGCAACCGACGCTGTGTCTGATTGACCTTTGGTGTCTGATTGACTTGTAGTATCTGATTGTGAGTTAGTTGCCGACCATGATTCGCCTACAGATTCAGAGTGGGAGTTTGTGATCGAGGAGGAAATGGCTTGCCCGGTGGAAACGGTTACGCCATGGGACGCGCTGTCTGAAACAGATGATCCAGAGGTTTCGGAGATAGATGAAGAGTTGTTTTCTCCTTGTGACCAACCAAGCCCTCCATTAATGGTGTCTGATGATCCTCCGTTTATATCTATTTCCGCAGGGAGTACTCCGCCACCAATAGTGCCACTCACGCCGGCGTTCAAAGTATGAGCATATCCAACATTTTGTGATGTTCCGCTTGATGTTCCTGTTGTTTCTGATGTACCAGTGCTTTGTGAGGTTCCTTCTGTATGCGTTGTTGAATCGGATATTGCTTGCCCGGTGGAGTTCACGATGCCGTTGGTTACAGCCACACCATCGGTAACAGTTTTACTTCCTCCGTAGGAAGTTGCTGTACCAGTGGAATGGGCTGTACCATCAGAATGTGCGGTTGAATCGGAATGTGCAGATCCATCTGTATGAGAGGTTCCTGCACTTTCGGAGTGACCGGTCGCGGCAGAATCGATTAGGGATCCAGAAAGCATTGCTGGCAGGGAGATACCAAAGCTGGCTCCGCGATTGCCAGTTTGCCAGGCAGCCCAGGTGGAGGTTTGTTCAGCCAGCCCGACCAACATTTCTGAAATGTTGGAGAGTGATACTGGCGAGGTCATAACCATGAACAAAAAATCCTCTTTGAGGTTTGACATACCCCGGAACAAGATTTCATTCTGCTGCAGGGAGTATTGCTGCGCACCAGTGTCGCCGGCAGTGAGCGGATTACTAAACATGGCTTGGCTGCCACCTTTGGCGTTTTCACGCGGGTCAGGTTGCCCCACCACCACCAACGCATGACCCATGCCGGCAAGTGAACTGAATATCCATTGGCCAGTTTCAGTGCTTAGGGGTTCGAGTTTCATTTGCCGGTAGATCGCGCACATGGCCGATTTCAATGCCATCAAAGCATTCTCGGATTGGGTGATGGCTTGTTCCAGTGTTTCAGCATAAACACTTACGCCGTAGCACTGGATAATTCCAACCACCGGATTGGTGAACAATCCACCGGTCAGGTAAATGAAAGAAACCTTTGCTCCATAAATGGACCGCAATACAGTGCGCATTTTCTGTAACAAGCCGGCGTCTGCTCTGGCATCTAGTGGGATAAATTTCAGTTCGAGTAATCTGACGACCCGGAAGCCTTTATAAATTTTGCCGTTGTCCTTTTCCTCGACTTGAAACCAAAGGTAGTCCAGTTGCCGAGCATAGTCTGAGGTCACAATACCCCGGTCAATCTCGTTGAGATCATCGGGGGCAAGGGGTGGTTTTTGCTTACCTTTCAACCAGTTCGGTACTAAGTTTTCTATTTTGATCGGTTCCATATTTATCCTGTTCTTCTGTTATTTTGTGTCCAGAAAACATGAGGGAACAATCCAACACAAATTGAATTACTCCCGCATGTTCTTCCCGACAGAGGGAATGCGGAGTTTCTTGTTCACTTTTTCTGTCTTGGTAATTTGGAACAGGAGCGCTACGTAAGGTCGCCCTTCTCCTGTTCCTTCTCCATGTGAATCTTGTGTTACAACGTTTTCTAATTGGTTGGTGTTTCTCTTTTTATTCATTCTGGCTACAAAGCTACTTCATTCCAATCCGTAGATCGAACAATGCGCTATTGTGAGGTTCAGAATGAATTAAAACGCCCCGGTGAGAGTCGAACCCACCCTGGTGCAAAAGCACCAGACCATAGGGCGAAAAATGCTTATCTTTGCCGAATCCTGCTTATAACCTCCTGAGCTCCAG
>JAHIVS010000176.1 GCA_018816605.1 Pseudomonadota bacterium | reverse complement strand
GTGGATGCCCATTTTCTCTTCGATGCCGGTGCAGATCACATCGTTAAACTCCCCCTGGCTGCCGTCGTCATGGACCCAGAATTTGGGAACAAGGAACAGGGAAATCCCGGCGGTGCCGGCGGGCGCCCCTTCGATTCTGGCCAATACCGGGTGGATGATGTTTTCCACCAGATCGTTTTCTCCGGAGGAGATAAAAATCTTGTTGCCGGTGATGGAATAGGTGCCGTCATCGTTGGGAACAGCCTTGGTGGTCAGGGCCCCTACGTCAGAGCCTGCTTCCGGCTCTGTCAGAAGCATGGACCCGCCCCAGACGCCGGTGTACATTTTTTTAAGAAACAGCTTTTTTTGTTTGTCCGTTCCAAAGCATTCCACCAGCTTGCCGGCTCCGTGGCTCAGGATATTGTGGAGCATGAAGGGGTAGTTGGCCCCGTTAAAATAATTGTTGGCTGCCAGGGCCACGGTGGCGGGCATTCCCTGGCCCCCCCATTCGGGGTCGTCACACATGGCGATCCATTCGCCTTCACAGAACAGTTCATAGGCCCTGTGGAAGGCTTTTGGTACCGTTACCTTGCCGTTTTCAAAGGTACAGCCTTCCTCGTCAGCTTCTTTGAGATAGGGAAGCAATTCCTTTATGGCCAGGTTCCGGGCTTCGGAAACCACCATGTCAATGGTTTTTTTGTTAAATTCTCCAAACCGTTCAAACCGGCTTAATTGTTCCACATTTAATTGTTCATGGAGAACAAAATCCACATCCCGTCTGTCTGCTACCACCTGGGCCATTGTTACCTCCGAAGGATAAAAGTTTTAAAAAAAGAGTGTTTATTTTGTGTGATCGTAAAAACCCTTGCCGCTTTTCCGGCCCAGGTAGCCTGCCCTCACCATTTTTCTGAGCAAAGGCGCAGGCCGGTATTTGTCTTCTCCCAGTTCCCGGTGAAAGCCTTCCAGAACCAGGAGGATGGTGTCCAGTCCCACCATGTCGGCCAGGGCAAGGGGTCCTATGGGGTGGTTGGCCCCAAGGGTCATTCCGTTGTCAATGTCTTCGGCCGTTGCAATCCCTTCGGCCAGAACAAAGATGGCCTCGTTGATCATGGGGCAGAGGATGCGGTTCACGGCAAAGCCCGGGGCTTCTTTTACTTCAATGGCGGTTTTTTTGATTTTTTCCACAAAGTCTTTGGCAATATTCAACGTATCGTCGGAGGTTGCAAAGCCTCTGATCAGTTCCACCAGACGCATGACAGGCACGGGGTTGAAAAAATGCATGCCGATCACCTTGTCAGGGCGTTTGGTTACGCTGGCCATCTCGGTGATGGAAAGGCCCGAGGTGTTGGAGGCAAAGAGGGTCTCTTTTTTACAGATATTGTCCAGTTCCTGGTACACCTGCTTTTTGATGTCCATGATTTCAATGATGGCTTCAATGACCAGGTCTGCATCCTGGGCGGCCATGACCAGGTCTGTTGTGCCCTTGATCCGGTCCATGACACCATCGGCTGCATCCGTGTCCATTTTTCCCTTGGACACGGCCCGGTCAAGGTTGCTGCGGATACCGGTGATTCCGTTTTCCACAAACCGATTCTCCATATCCCGGATGGTGACTTCAAATCCTGCCTGGGCAGCGGTCTGGGCAATTCCTGCTCCCATGATTCCGGCCCCCAGTACACAAATCTTTTTAATTTCCATTTGGCATCTCCTGTTGATAAACATGTTTAATCCCCAAGTCTATCACACACGCTATCGCAGGAATCGTGCCAGGGACGGAGGGGCTTAACCATCGGGCATTCTTCGGAAAACGGAAAACGGATATTTATATTTCTGGGCCATGGGAAAGATTTTTCTGTCTTATTTTCCGGTTTTGTTATAATCTGTCAAATAGAATAGAAAACAAAGGGGGCTTATGGGTGTTGACGAAAAAGATTTTTTCAGGGAAGCCACTTTAAAATTATGTTCCAGCCTGGAGATTGAACGGGCCCTCCACCAATGTCTGCTGTATATCCGCAGGTTTATCCCGGCAGGGCAGGTGGGATTCCATGTCTACCACAGGGATGCCGGAGTCGTGGAGACCATTGCCCATGCGACGCCGGCCGGTGGGAACGCCGTCGCAATGAAGATCGCCCTGTCCGCCAGGGGGAAAAGACAGATCGAAGAGCGGCGGCTGGTTAGGGTGAGGCTCATCGAGCGCCTGGGGGATGATCCGATCACAGGGCCTGTGGCGGATCGCCTGGAAGCCTGGGACCTGTCTGCCGTGGTCATTGACCTGGTATTGGAAAAGACCCTGCTGGGAATTTTCAGCGTATTCAACAATGGCAAACAAGGGTTTTTACCCGAACATGTCCGTTTGCTCAGTCTGCTGGACAAGCCCTGTGCCATTGCCCTGACCAACAGCCTGCGGTTCCGGGAGTTGAAAAATCTCAAGGAACGGTTGGCAGACGACAACCGGTATCTCCAGGACGAATTGAACAAGATGACCGGCGAACAGGTGATCGGTGCGGGACAGGGGCTCAAAGAGGTTATGGAAATGGTCCGCCAGGTATCCCCCCTTGAAAGTCCGGTCCTGCTGCTGGGGGAAACCGGTACGGGCAAGGAGGTGATGGCCAATGCCATCCACAATCTTTCCCTTCGAAAAGGCGGCCCCTTTATCCGGGTAAATTGCGGGGCCATACCGGCTTCTCTTCTGGACAGTGAGCTGTTCGGTTATGAAAAAGGGGCCTTTACCGGGGCCATTTCAAGGAAGCGGGGACGCATCGAGCGGGCCCAGGGCGGCACCCTTTTTCTAGATGAGATAGGAGAATTGTCTGCCCAGGCCCAGGTCCGTCTGCTGCGGGTGCTCCAGGAAAAGGAGATTGACCGGGTGGGGGGATCTGAAACCGTGCGGGTGAATATCCGGGTCATTGCGGCCACCCACAGAAATTTGGAAACCATGATGGCCGAGCAGAAATTTAGGGCAGACCTGTTTTTCAGGCTGAGGGTTTTTCCCATTTCTATTCCTCCCCTAAGGGAACGGAAAGCCGATATCCCTGCATTGGTCCGGCATTTTATTTTGAAAAAATCCAGGGAAATGAAGCGCCTCCAAATCCCTTCCCCTTGTCCGGATGCCATGGCCCGGCTTATGGCCTACCATTGGCCCGGCAATATCCGGGAACTTGAGAATGCCGTGGAGCGGTCTTTGATCCTGGATCGGTCCGGGCTTTTGTTTTTCAAGGAGATCGGTATGCAAAAGCCTCTTAGAGGGTCTGTTCCCGGATTGGTTCCCGGACAATCCTCCCATGAACCGGAGGAGCTTCTTGGGCTGGACCAGGTCATGGCCGTCCATATCCGCCATGTCCTTGACCAATGCAAGGGAAGGGTGGAGGGGGAAAAAGGCGCTGCAAAACGCCTGAAAGTCCATCCGTCCACCCTGCGCAAACGCATGAAAAAACTGGATATTTCATTTGGCCGAAACCGTGTCCCCTCCAATGGGCCCCTGGCTTAGGAGCACCCCGACAAAGACCAGGGCCGATGCCGCATATTGGACGGCGGTGAATTGTTCGCCCAGGACAAGGGCGCTCATCACCAGGGTAAATACCGGTATGAGGTTGATAAATGCCGTGGCCTGGCTTGCAGGGATCTGGCTCACCCCGTAATTGTAGCATCCGTATGCCCCTAGGGTGACGGCACTGCCCAGGTAGAGAATGGCAAAAAAAGGCAGGGGCACAATTTGGACCGGCAGGGCTGTGCCCGGAAAAAAAAGAATGGGAAAAAAGAAAACAGCCCCTGCAAAGGCCTGGAGAAAAGTCAGAAACAGCGATGAATAGCGGGCTGTCAGCTTTTTCAGACAGAGGGCATACCCGGAGGCACAGACCATGGCCATAAATTCTAAAAAATTGCCCAGCACGGGATTTGGCGCATGCTCGGAAGATTCCGAGGAAAGGCTCAGCCACAGGGCACCCGTACCGGCAATCAAAAATCCAAAAAGGGTTTTCAGGGTCAGCTTCTCCTTGAAGATCGCTCTGGCACCGATGGCCACCATCAGGGGCATCATGGTGGTGATCATGCCTGCCTGGGATGCAGAAGTGTGCACCAGGGCCTTGGCTTCAAATACAAAGTACAGGCAGGGTTCGCAGATGACCATGATGGCCATGTATTTCACGTCTTTAAGCCGGAAGGGGATGTTCCGGAAGACAAAGGGGAAACAAAGGGCGCACAGGCTTGCCACCAGCATTCTCCCAAAAATTACCACCATGGGATCATAGGTTTTGAAGGCCAGTTTCAGGGCAATAAAGGTGCTGGCCCATAAAACCATGGCCAGAACCAGGCAAATATAAGGAACCATCCTGCCACGGGATTGGGTCACGGGTTTTTCCTTTTTTATTCGGAGTTTAAAAAAACCGCTTAAGATATCATTTTTTTGTCTGGACTGAAACCCCTAATATTTCAGCATTGGAAGAACGGTCTGCCGGGAAAAAGGTACAAGAAGATTTTTTTTAATAATTTGGGGCGCCGTAAATTCTTGCGTTGTCGTTTTGTATTTGCTAATAGTATGGAATACTGTATTCACCTTTTTTCTTCTGGAGTCGCAAATCCTGCAAATGTTGTAGAGCCTTTATCTACAGCTGGGTTAAACAACTTGGCTTGGCAAATAAATTTTACTTAATGGAGAGGTTTATATGCGGCTAACCATCGGGAAGAAACTCACATTCAGTTTTTTACTCCTTGCCTTGTTGGTGCTTTTATCGGGAATCGTCGGAATAATGATCCTTAACAAGGTATCGCAGTCTGCCGATGCGGTCGCAAAGGAAAAGTTTCCTGCACAATATTGCGTGATGAAAGCCAACCTGGTTGTCGAGAAAATAGATAAGGGTATCATTGAATATCTGCAGTCTTCTTCCGGGCTTGTTCTTCTGGAGAAAAATCTTCTGGAACATCTGGATGCGTTTGACATGTGGATTTCAATGCTGGAACAGGGAACCGCTTCTGAAAAATTTACAAACAGCCGGGCCTACACGACCTATAAAGCCCTTAAATTAAATATCCTGGTTCCCCCAAGTTCAAAGGAACTGCAAAAAAATGTCAGGACCCTAGTAAAGGAAAGTGCGGTTTTCAGGAAAAATTGTACAGACCTGATAGCTGCCCAGAACCAGTACCTGGGATATTCAGTGACGGCGGATGGTAAAACCCATGACCTTCCTTCCTATCTCCTGATTCTCCAGAGAGATCATATCGATTGGTACAAAGCCCTTGGAGATGCCGTCAATATCGTCACCCCCTTTGGCGGGAATACGGATCCTGAAAAAGGGCTACTGGGAACCTGGATACACACCTATAAAGCAGAAGATGAGGGGCTGAATGGACTCATCCAGAAAATGGGAACCTATCATGAAAAACTGATGGCAGCGGCAGTGAAGATCAATAAAGAGGACAAGGCCAAAGGCAAAGCCGACCAGTTCAGCAGGAGTACCGGATCATACAGCCGGATCGAACAATATTTTGGAAAGATTCATGGGTATATTGGGCCGATATACCAGGCTCTGGAGACGGCTAAGGCCGAGAAATTATTGGGGTTTACCCAAAGTGCCGCCAGGATTAATCTGGAATTGGAAACGCTGGTAACGGGAACGGAAAAAGAGATGTCAACGGCTCTGGAAGAAGCGGAAGCATCCAAAAAAAGCGGCACTATTTTTCTTATTGCCCTGACCCTTGTTGCCGTGGTGGTTGCCATTGGATTGGGTCTGTCCATGAGCCGGTATATAACGGTAGGCATAACGGGTCTGGCCGATATCACAAACCGTATTGCCCAGGGAGATCTTAAAAACAAGGCCAGAATATCCTCAAAAGACGAGCTGGGAAGTCTTGCCCGGGATACCAATGCCATGACAGATAATTTGCGGAAAATCATCCGCCAGATCTCCGATTATTCAATCCAATTGACAAGCTCATCGTCAGACTTGAATTCTCTTGCAACCGCCATGTCCGGCGGTGCCCGGAACATGACGGAAAAATCGCAAACAGTGGCCGCAGCAGCAGAAGAGATGAGTGCAAATATGAACTCGGTGGCCGCGACATCCGAAGAAGCCGCCACCAATATTAATACCGTATCCATTGCCACCGGTGAGATCAATTCTTCAATCAATGAAATTGCAAAAAATTCCGAAACCGGCCGGGCCATAACCCAGGAAGCAGTGAAAGGGGCCGAAAGCGCAACAAAACGCGTCAATGAACTCGGGTCTGCCGCAAGGGAAATCAGCAAGGTGACAGAGACGATTTCCGATATTTCCGCCCAGACAAATCTTCTGGCGCTGAATGCCACCATTGAGGCGGCAAGAGCCGGTGAAGCCGGAAAAGGATTTGCGGTGGTTGCAGCGGAGATAAAACAATTGGCCCTTCAAACAGCAGAGGCAACCAAGGATATTCGAATGCGCATTGAGGGCATACAGACCACCACCCTGGATACGGTCACGGAAATTGGCAGTGTTTCAGACATCATCAACAGAGTGAATGAAATCGTTGCAACCATTGCAACCGCCGTGGAAGAACAGTCTGCCACCACAAAGGAAATTTCGGAAAACATGGGACAGGCCTCAAGGGGATTGCAGGAGGTGAGCGAGAATGTTGCCCAGACGACAGGTGTGGCCAATGAGATTGCCAAAGATATCAATGACGTCAATATCAGCAGCAATGAACTTTTAGAAAACAGTACCCTTGTCAGCACTAGCAGCGAAGCGCTGAAAGCGCTTGCCGGCGATTTGCAGGCGCTTATCCGTCACTTCAAGCTTTAAGGCGTTACCGTTAATATGGATCACAACAACCTTATATAAGGAGAACACCATGGTCAGAAAAAGTGTTGTCGCATTTTTTGGTTTTTTTATGGCACTGTGTTTTGTCGGTACGGGATTTTCCGAGCCGCTTACCCCCCAGTTGTGCAAGGAAAAGGTTATGGCTGCCGCAAAATTGCTTGCGTCAGAGGGAGATGCCGCCATTCCCAAGATAAAGGCGGAAGATGGTGAATTCAGGTTTGCCGGGGGCGAAGGCTATATCTGGATCCATAATCTCAACAATATCATGGTAATGCACCCCATTAAACCCTCCCTTGACGGGAAAGCCCTGGGGGAAATGCGGGATGTCAACGGGGTTTACCTGTTTACAGCCATGAATGAAACGGTTGAAACCCACGGAAGCGGATGGATACCCTATGCCTGGCCCAAACCCGGACAAACGGAAAGCTCTCCCAAAATATCCTATTGCGTTCTTGTGAAGCATGGAGAAAAGGACTATGTGGCTGGGGCCGGAATGTATGATGTCACGGCCGAAGATATTAAAAAGCTGTTCCCGGAGGATGCCATTTACGAAGATTAAGGTTCGCCTCACACAAACCAAAGGATCATATCTTGCAGTTTTATTTCGGAATGGATATGATCCTTTAATTTTTTTGACGGTATCAAAATGTGGGGAAGGTTAAATGACGGGATTCAAAAGAATAAATCAAGTGATTGCAGGAATGGTAGTTTTGGGAATGATGCTTGCCCCAGGCTGTGCCAGAACCAAAGTTGAGCGGGTTGAGACAGACAAAACCATCGACCTGAGCGGGCGGTGGAACGATACCGACTCCCGCCTGGTTTCCGAAGAGATGATAAAAGATGTCATGGACCGGAACTGGATCGGCATCCACCGGCAGGCGAACAGGGGGAAAAACCCCAGCCTGATCGTTGGTGCTGTTCAGAACAGAAGCGATGAGCATATCAATACCCAGACCTTTATAAAAGATTTGGAGCGGGCCCTGGTCAATTCCGGAGAGGTCGATCTGGTGGCCGATAGCAGCCAGCGGGAAGAGGTGAGGCAAGAGCGCCTGGACCAGGCATCCCATGCCTCAGAGGAAACCGCCAAGGAGGAAGGCCGGGAAATGGGGGCTGATTTTATGCTCCAGGGCTTTATCAATACCATTACGGATCGGGTGGACGGCAAGCAGGTCAAATATTATCAGGTCAATCTGGAACTGACCCATATGGAAACCCATAAAAAAGTATGGCTCGGGGAGAAAAAAATTAAAAAAATGGTGAAACAGAAGAGATTCTGGTTCTAAGTTTGGTATTGTTTTCCATGGCGCGGGTCCAGCGGTTAACGGTTCTGGTATCGTCCGGGCTTCTCTGTATTTTGGTCCTTTGCGGCTGTGCGGGTCGTATGCCCTATGATACCCTGTCCGGCCATCTGGCAGCCGGAAATTGTGATGGCGCTCTTCGTCTGGTTGAACAGAGCCGGGAAGCTTATGGTACAAAATCGGAGTTGCTGTTTTTGCTGGATTCCGCAATGGTCCACATGGCCTGTCAAAAATTTGAAGCTGCCCAGGAAAAGTTCCGCAAAGCTGAGGATCTGGCCGACCAGTTGTGGACCCGAAGCCTTTCCCAGGAGGCCCTTTCACTGGTCGCCAATGACTATTTGCTTGCCTACCCGGGGGAAGACTATGAACGGGCCATGATCCATCTGATGTCTGCCATTGCCTATCTTTCTGTAGAAAAATCCGAAGAGGCCCTTGTGGAATGCCGCCGTCTGGATTCTCTTCTGGCCCTGTACAATGACCGGTATAATGAAAAAAATGTGTACAAGGAAGATGCCTTTGGCCAATATCTTTCCGGTATCCTTAATGAGGCAGACCACAACCTGGATGCCGCCTTTATCGATTATAAGAAAGCCCTGGAAACCTATGGTGATTACGGGTCCCATTACCAGACCCCGGTGCCCTCTTTTTTAAAAGAGGATTTTATGCGGGTGGCACACAGTGTGCACAGAGAAGCAGAGGCCAGGGCCATTGTTCCGGAAGGGGAACCGTCCGGCAAGAGCGGGCCGGAAGCCCCGGGTCTGGGAGAAATTGTGGTGATTTTTTTGTCAGGAACAGCCCCGGTCAAGACAGAGGACAGGATCCACATTCCCACACGCCAGGGACCGATTACCCTGGCTTTTCCCCGGTTTCTTCCCAGGGAGGATACCCCAAAAAACACCCTGGTTTTTTTAAAATCACCCCTCGGCCAAAGAAAGATCCGGGCAGCGCTTGTGGCCGATATTGCTGCCATTGCCCGTAAAAACCTTGCGGATCACAGAACACGGATCATTGCCAAAACCATTGCCAGGGCAGTGGCCAAGCAGGTCGTGATCCAGCAGGCTGCCAAGCAGGCGGCAAAAAAGAAGGACAAGGATGTAGGGCAGGCCATTGAAACCGCATTGAATTTATTGAATCTTTTCTTAGAACATGCGGACTTACGCTCCTGGCGGACATTGCCGGCCGCAATTTTTATGGCCCGGGCATTTGTCGAACCGGGAGACTGGCAGGTTGCGGTCCCTTTCCCGGACAACGGGGGGGAAAAAACAAAAAATATTCTGGTTACGGCCGGTAAATTACACTATATTGTGGTCAATGATTCTTACGGCCCATTGACAATGGGGGAACCCCAAAAAAGGGAGCAGTAATGAAGAAAAGACAGAGAACAACTGCGGGTATCCGGATCAGGCCTTTGGTTCTGCTGGTGCTCTTGGGGCTGGTCTTTGCCTGCGGAAAAGGATCTTCCTTTCTGCCGGAAACTGGCACGACACTTGATTTTCCTGAAACCCGTTTCCTTTTGGCCCAGGGAACAGGCGCTACGGAAATAGATGCCAGGCGCCAGGCCCTGGCCGAGCTGTCTGCCATTTTTGACTCCAGGGTATCTTCCCGGACCGAGAGTCTGGCCAGGTCTTCCCTGGGGCCTGACAATACAGAGCTGTTTGAAAAGACCCTTGAGTCGCGGATTCAGATTCTTTCTTCGGTCCGCCTTGAGGGGGCCAAAATTGGAAAGGTATGGCAGGATGAGGCGCCGGGAACCTTTCATGCCCTGGCCGTTCTGGACCGGAAGGATGCGGGCAGAAAATGGACCCGGGACCTGGAAATTCTTGACCAGCGCATCGGGGCGGAAACGTCCACCCTTGGGACGACGCCGGGAAAGCTTGGGAAAATGGCCGCCCTGAACCAGATTCTGGACCTGTCCCTTGAGCGCCATGCCATTGAAAGCAGGCTTGTGGTGGTAAACTACCCGGTCCTGCCCGAATCTGAACTGGATCTGGGCAAAATGATGTCCCAATTGGCCGCCATCCGATCCAGCCTTCACTTTTATATTGATATCCCCGGGGAATACGGACAGATGGTGGAAACGGTTTTGTCCCAGACCCTCACCCGGAATGGGATTCTGATTACCCCCGACAGGGACAAGGCAGATGCCTGGGTCATGGGCCAGGTTGTTGTCACGCCCATAAACCTGGACAATTTACGGGCTGTTTTTGTAAGGGCCACAGGAAAGATTCAGGTGGTGGATACCGATTCCCATGCGCTGTTTGCCGAAATGAACCAGGCTGTCCGGAAAGGCCATTTGGATCGCAATGAAGCCATACACAAAGCAGTTTTAGAGGTGTCCCAGCAAATTTCACGCGAACTTGTCCAGGCATTGGGATTGGGTGAAACTTATACAAAGGAGCATGTTCAATGATACGAAATTTTATCATCTTCCTGGTGGTGGCCGGTTGCCTTTCCGCCACAGCCTGCAGCAACAAACACATGGACAACCCCCTGCTGGAAAAAGAGTATAAAAAAGCACCCGATTGGGTGCTGATTGGCCATGAACCGGGCGTCTTTTCAGCGGTGGGATCGGCAAAAATAGGCAAATCCGGCATGCAGTTTGCAAAAACAGAAGCCCTGGCCCAGGCCCGGAATGAACTGGCCCGGCAATTGTCGGTTAGGGTGGAGTCCCTTGTGAACAATTTTGTTGTCCAGGCAGGGCTCGAAGATGACCAGATGGTGGACCGCCTGGGGAAACAGGTAAGCCGCCAGGTAAGCCGGGAGACTTTGAGCGGGTCCCGTCAAAGGGATGTGTGGATATCTCCGGGTTCAGAGCTCTATGTCCTGGTTTTTATGGAGACCGCCGGGGTCAAGCAGTCTGTCCGGAACCAGGTCATTTCTTCCTATAAAAGCCAAGAGGCCAGTTGGCAGGCCTTTACCGCTAGAAATGCCGGCGAGGAACTGGACCGGGAAATTGAAAAGGCATTTAAATAGAAGGACTTGTTTTTTTTTTATGGACAAGATTGGGGGATATTTATATGATCCCCAAGGGAAATAAAACACTTAAATCTGGAGGCGAAGCATGAAATCGATCCAGGCACAATTTCAAAAAGATCCACAGGAAATCAAGGTCAAGGCAGGCGCCAAACAAGAGGATTGGGCGGGAGTCTGCCGCAGGTACAATGATGATGTGGAACGGGTGTGCGATGTAAGAAACATTGCGGAATATACCGGTCTGTATCAATGTTTTGATGAGAAGAACAAGGGGGTTTTCTATCTTGTGGAAGAGGACAAAACTCTGTTCAGAATGAAACGAAGGCATTTTTTGGAAAATATTGGCAGCAAAGAATAAGGAGAGATCCCTCTCCCGGGTATCTGAAAAAAACATTGAGGGTGGTGTATTCCATGGCAAAAAATTTACAGGCAAATTTGATCAACGAAAAGACCATTGCTATTTTAAAAAAGTTTATGATTTTTGATGACCTGGCACCGGCGGATATCAAGAAGATATTGAGCCTGGATGCCACCACCACCGCCGCCTACCAGAACCGCATCGTAAAACTATGCCAATACAAGGCAGGCGAGGCCGTTATCCGGGAGGGAGAATTTGATTGCTGGTCCTTTTGGGTGGTGAAAGGGATCTTTGACGTAATCCAGAACGGCCGGCCCATTGCTTCCTTTTCAAAATCAGGGGAAATATTCGGGGAAATGAGTGTACTGGAGGGGATTCCCAGGACAGCCTCCGTGGTATCCGTGACCAGCGGAGTTTGTCTGTGCATTGACATGTCCGTCATTGAAACCATGGAGGATGAGGGTATCCGTTCCACCATCAAAAACGGGTTTTACAAGGTGATTCTAGCCCGTCTGGGCAAAACCAAGGACAAAATGATGGCAGAAAAACAGCAGCTTGAGATAAAATATGCCGATCTGCTCAGTTTTGAAGAAAAGATCCGGGCCAAGGCCAAAAAATAATCCAATCAATCTTTGGTCGGGGTATCCAGGATTTTTCTGACCATTCTGGCAAGGCTCTTTTGCGAATAGGGCTTTTGCAGAAAATTTACCCCCTCTTCCAGCAACCCGTCGTGAACAATATGGTTGTCCGTATACCCGGACGCATAGATCACCCGGAGCGCCGGTACATGGAAGGCGGCCCTTTGGATAAATTCCTTTCCATTGAGTTCCGGCATGATCAGGTCGGTGATCACCAGATCCGGTTTCGGGTGTCCTGACTGGATCCACTCCAGGGCTTCCTGGCCGTTAAACGCCTTGTGGACTTTATATCCCAGGGACATGAGGGCATTGGCAGCAAAATAACAGACCTCCCGGTCATCTTCCACCAGCAATATTCTTTCGTCTCCGGACAGGTTTTCAATTTGGGGTGGTGTTTGTTCCGGAGGGACAAATTTTTGGGAGGCAGCCGGCCAGTAGATTTTAAACAGGGTCCCCTGGTCCGGCTCTGAGTAAACCTGAATATTGCCCTGGTTTTGCTGGACAATTCCGTAAATCATGGAAAGTCCGAGACCGGTTCCCTTGTTCTTGGGTTTTGTGGTAAAAAAAGGTTCGAAAATCCGCTTTTGGATTTCCCTGTCCATTCCCCTGCCATTGTCAGACACGGAAAAATAAATATACTGGCCGGGGTGGCTCAGCTTTAGGTTTTCAACTGCTTTTAAGGGGAAGAGGGTCTGCCCGGTTTCAATGGTGATCCGTTTTTTGAAGTCTTTTTTATGGCTGCTGGTCAGGGCATCCCTGGCATTGACAACAAGGTTGGTAAATATTTGCTCAATCTGGGACCGGTCCGCGGAAATCGTACCGATATCGCTGTCCAGTATGGTTACCACATGGATATCTTCGCCGATCAACCGGCGAAGTATCTTGTCCATGGAAGAGATGGTGGTATTGATATCAAGAATCTTTGGCGCGTATATCTGTTTTCGGCTGAATGCCAGCAGCTGGCGGGTCAGGTCTTCGGCCCGGCTGCCGGCATTGGAAATGGCAGAAATCTTTTTAAATAGGGGATGGTCCGCTTCCATTTTGTCCAGGAGCAGTTCGCAATATCCGTTGATGATGGTCAGAAGATTATTGAAATCATGGGCGATTCCACCGGCAAGAGTGCCGATGGACTCCATTTTCTGGGATTGGACCAGTTGTTCCTGGATTTCCTGTTTTTCTTTCTCTACCTGCTTCCGGGCCGTGATATCCCGGGAGATTCCCAGGATCTGTTGTCCGGCGGTACCATCACCGGAAAAACAGGAGATTTTTACCTCTATCCAGATGGCGGTGCCATCTTTATTGACCTGTATAAGTTCGGCTTCAGCGGCCGGGCGGAAACCTGCCTCCTGGCAATAGGGCTCTTTGATTCCCTTTGAGACCAGATCTGAAAAAAGGCTTGCATGGTCTGGTGCCAAAAGGCAAGTGAAAGGCCTGCCATCCAGTTCCTCTGAAGAAAAACCGCTTATGTTTTTAACGGAGGGGCTGATATACCGGATGTTCAAATCAAGATCCAGCATCCAGATCACATCGATGATGTTTTCTGCAAGCAGCCGATAGCGGCCTTCGCTCTTTTCAAGCTCCTGGATTTTTTTTTGAAGCTGGGGATAATAACTTTTTTGGACCGACCTTTCCCCCAAGCCCATGAGCTTTGCAATGGTGGTGTCCATCGGGCGTTTATCAGAGGGCTTCTTCATAAATGGTTTCAATATCCCGTTTATTGGTTTTTCTGGGGTTGGTCAGAAGACAGGCATCGTTGAGGGCTTTTTTTGACAGGTCCGAGATATCCTGTTGTGTGACATGGACCTGTCCAAGGCTTTTGGAAATGCCCAGATGGTATCTCAGGGAACGAATCTTGTCGAACAACGCTTTCCTGGTGTCATTTTGGTTCCATCCCCGGGTATCCAGTCCCAGGTTTTGGGCAATAAGGTCAAAGCGGTCGGGTGCGGCAGAATAATTAAAGTTGATTACATGTTCCAGTAAAAGGGAGTTGCATTCCCCATGGGGCAGGTCTAACAAGCCTCCCAGGCTGTGGGCCATGGCATGCACCGCCCCCAGCACGGCATTGGAAAAGGCAAGGCCTGCCTGCATGCTGGCCAGCATGATGTTTTCCCGTAAGGCCAGGTCATGGGGGTGATTTCCAATCTGGGGCAGATGGGTGCTCAACAGGCGGATGGCCTCAAGGGCATGGACATCGGTGATTTTGGAACTGGCCGTTGAAACAAAGGCTTCCACGGCATGGGCCAGGGCATCCATTCCTGTGCAGGCGGTCAGGTAGGCATCCATGGAGGTCGTGGTTTCAGGGTCGATCAATGCAATATCCGGTATCACAATCTTACTGATAATAGCGATTTTCACCAGTTTTTTTTTGTCGTTGATAATACAGAACTGGGATACATCTGCCGAGGAGCCGGCCGTGGTGGGGATAAAGATCATGGGCGGCAGGGGTGCCGAGATCTGATCCACTCCCTCAAAATCCAGAATATGACCGCTGTTGGAGGCCACAATGCCGATCCCCTTGGCGCAGTCCATGGGAGACCCGCCTCCCACGGCAATAATGGCATCGCACCTGGCCTGCCTGTATATCTTTGCCCCTGTCATGACTTCTTCTGCCCGGGGGTTGGGGGTGACCTGGGAAAAAATAACAGGGTCGATGCCGCGGTCAATAAGGGTCTGGACCACCTGGCCGGTCCAGCCGGCCTCCATCACCCCTTTGTCCGTGACAATCATTGGGTTTTCAATATAAAATTTTTTACAATACTCCCCTGCCAGGTAGCGGGATCCGTTGCCAAAGATGATTTCCGGGGCAACAAATTTTCTTAAAGTTTGAATGGATGCGGACATGGTATCTTCCAAGTTTTATTTTGATGGGGTGATATTACTGAATACAATAACAGGCCTGTTTTAATTATTCAAGGCGTTGGGGGAAAAATCAAAAGGTATAAATCAGCCGGGTTCTTAAATCGGTGGCATCGTTTGTGTTGTTTTCATAGGCCAGAACCGAAAAATCGGCAGAGACGGTAAATCCTTTAAAATAGCCGCTAAATTTATAGAGCAAATTCAAGTTGTATTCCTGGAGATCGGCATTGGCAGAAGGATGGTCAAAGTCAGTATACCGGAGCATGATGTCCAGGCCTTTCAAGGTATGGGCCGCCCCTAACTGATAGGCATCTGTATCTGCTTCAAACGCCCCGGCTCCGGCTGTTTTTGTGGTGGAGGTATACTGGTAGTAGGCCCCCTGGCCAACCCCTCTGAAGACCCTGGCATCTCCCACTGATCCGCCGGCGGCTGTGTAACCTGCAAACAGATCAACCCCTGAAATGTTCATTCCTAGCTTAACCCCGTATAAATAGTTATCCTCACTTGCTGCAGCATCATAGTTTGTATAATAATACTGGGCGGCAAGATAAGGCTTTAAGGTTACGGGAAACTGATATTTTGCGTCTGCGTAAAACCCGGCAACAGCATCAACAACATCGGCATACTGGGCCTGGATCTCCAGATTTTCAACAGAAGTGTTTTTAAGGTATACAAGATACATCCCGTCCGCACCGATGTCATAGAATCCGCCCGGGGTCCCGGTGCCATTGTTTTCAAAGTCGACAAACCCGTTATCCCCGTAATTGGACCTGTCTGTCCGGGTTTGATATTTTCTTGCCCAGCCCGCCGTGATCTGTGTATCCGGCAGGTTTTCATTGCTGATAAAATAGGCCTCAAAGGATTCGTGAATCGTCCGGGAGCCGGAGCCCGCCAAAAGGGGCAGTTTGACAAATTGCCTGCCGCCCTTGAGTTGGGTTTCGGAAAGTTTGTATTGCAGGTACGCTTCCGAAAGCACAGCCCCGTGTGCATCCATGCTGCCGGCTGTTTTATTGTCCTTGTCATCCTTGGAGCCCACAAAGGAGCCCTGGAAATTGGCCCCCAGGGAAACATTGTAAACGTGTCCGGTGACATATTTCAGATTGCCTCCATAGGTCCAGATCTCACTGTCATTTTTACCGGGCCCGTCAAATGTCTGGGCAAAATAATAGGATTTTAGAGATCCGCTGACCGTCCCCTTTGTAAACATTTCCGATAGGGATGCTGCTTCTTCGCCCGTGGCGGTAGCGGCAAAGCCGGCGATGAACAGAACAAATACTGCCAATGCTTTTTTTGCAAGGTTCATTTTTTCCCCTTTTTATTCCCGGGTGTACACCCGGGCGTTAGTCTTTTGCTTGCAGATTTTGAATATAATTTACAAGATTCCAGATCTGTTCGTCTGAGAGCATCCCTTCCCAGCCGGGCATGGGTCCTTTCCCTTTTTTGATTTTCCAGGCCATGTCTCCGTCGGAATGATGGCCGGCCATTGCCGCCAGATTGCTGGGTTTGGGCACCATATTTTTCGCATCCGCTCCCCTTCCGTCCGCCTTGGCACCATGGCAGTCCGTACAATTTTTAAGATACAGGCGCTTTCCGCGGAAAAGGGATTCATCTGAAAGAAGAATCGGGTTGATCCGGTCTTTTTCTTCTGGAGGGGCAGCCCAGTGGTGGGGTTGATCCGGCATCCTTTTTTCTACAGGCCTTTGCTTTGGGTGCTTATCCCCATGGGCCCAGCAGTCTCCCGACAAAAGAAATAAAAGGATTAAAACCGCAGGTTTTACAGCTGCCTTCATTCTTATTCTCCTTTCCATGGAAAAGCGGGTGTCGTTTTTGGCCCCATGGGCAAGGGGCCATGTCTTTTTTGCCCATGGGGTTTTTAAAAAACTATTTCATCTCATGGGTAAAGCTGTCCATGAGTTTGACATCCCCCAAAACAGCCTTGGCCGTGATGGTGTAGATCCCTTTTTTCTTCATGTCCGCCGTAATCCCAAAGCCTTTGCTCATGAACATGGCCATGGTTTTTTGGGGATTGCCCTGGTCATCCGTGATCACGAATCCGACCTTTCCCTCAAGGACCGGGGCATGGGTTTTGTCCATGATATAAACCATGATGTGATGGGGTTTGTCCATGTCTTTTTTGGCATCGTCTTTTGGGTCCCGAAGATCCAAAAGGTAGTAGGAGAGCATATAGCCGTCCACGGTTGACTCGTGGAAAAGGGTTCCTATTTTGTCCGATGAAGACATGTCATGGCCTTTCATATCACTGCCGGCAAGGGCAGGGCCGGTCAAAAATACTGTAGCAAACGCAATGGTAATAATCGAAGTTAAGATTCTGTTCATGGGAAAATTCCTTTCTTTAGGGGTTTGTTTTATTCATTTCTGAGGTTTTCCATACATCATAGATCACCGGGATGATGATCAAGGTCATAATGGTCGAGGAGACAAGCCCCCCGACCATGGGCGCTGCAATTCGTTTCATGATTTCCGAGCCGGCGCCGGTTCCGTACATGACCGGCAAAAGACCGATCAGGGTTGTGGCAACGGTCATGATCTTGGGACGAACCCTGTCCACAGCCCCTTCAACAATGGCTGCGTGAAGGTCTGAGCCCGTATTCATTTGGTTTTCCTTTTTCTTGCGTTTAAACACCTCATCCAGGTAGACCAGCATGACAATACCGGTCTCGGTTGCCAGGCCTGCCAGGGCGATAAATCCGACCCCCACGGCAACGGACATATTGTATCCCAGCAGATAGATGAGCCAGAACCCGCCCAGGAGCGCAAAGGGAAGGCTGGCCATTACAATGACCACCTCGATGATATTGTTAAAGTGGATAAACAGCAGAATAAAAATCACCAGAAGGGTGGCCGGGATGATGATGTTCAGGGTTTTCCTGGCTTTTTCCATATACTCATACTGGCCGGACCAGATCAGGGAGTAGCCCGTGGGCAGTTGGATGTTTTCATCCACAAGTTTCCGGGCCTGTTTCACATAGGTGCCGAT
>JAHIVS010000175.1 GCA_018816605.1 Pseudomonadota bacterium | reverse complement strand
GGATTTTCCATCGCCTTTTTTCTGCCCCCCTGGCGATTTACCAAAACAAAAAACCACATTTTCCAGGCAGGGGCATGCGCCCTGCTGTTTTTAACGCTGGTGACCGCTTCCTGAACAAAAACCTTCATCCCATGGGTGAATAGGTGCTCTGCCCATGGGGTGAAGGGGCCCGTGACCGCCAGTGTAAAAAACAGCGTCATCCATAAAGGCATAGTAGGGGGAGGCAAATTCTTCCAACCAGAAACCGGTTTTAAGACCGGTGTTTCCAAGCGTATCGTGGGAGGTAAGCACCATTAAAATGTTCATATATATTTCCGTATCTTATTTTATTTTTCTTCGCTTATTTATTGTTTTTTTATTGTCCGTTATTTATCCGAACCACTAATTTTCCAAAATTTTGACCGTCCAACAGACCGATAAAGGCCTTGGGAGCACTTTCCAACCCATCCACCATTTGCTCACGATATTTTATCTGACCTTCGCTGAGCCATTGGGACATCTGTTTTGCAAATTCGGTGTAGCGATGGCCATAGTCATCAAAGATAATGAATCCTCGAACCGTCAGCCGTTTGATCAAGATCTGGCCCATGAGCAGGGACATGCGATCGGGACCTTCGGGAAGCTTTATGGCATTGTATTGGGAAACGAGGCCGCAGACAGGAATTCTCGCCTTTGTATTAAGCAGTGGCAGGACCGCATCAAACACCTTGCCCCCCACACTCTCAAAATAAATATCAATTCCCTTGGGGCAGGCCCGACGCAGTTGTTCGGCAAAATCTTCGGCCCTGTGATCCAGACACGCATCAAAGCCCAACACCTCTTTTGCGTATTGACATTTCTCAGTCCCCCCGGCAACACCGACCACATGACACCCTTTTATTTTGCCGATTTGTCCCACCGTGGCGCCCACAGGACCTGTGGCAGCACCCACCACCAGGGTCTCGCCTTTTTTGGGCTGTCCGATATCCAGCAATCCCATGTAACCGGTAAACCCCGGCATTCCCAAAATCCCCAGGGCATGGGAGGGGGTTTGGGGATCTTTTCCCAGGGGGGTCAGGCCGGTGCCATCGGAGAGCGCATAATCCTGCCACCCGCTGTAGGCCAGCACAAAGTCACCCGCTTCATAATCAGGGTGCCGTGAGAGCGCCACCCGGCTAACCGTCGCCCCCACCATCACTTCGCCAATCTTAACCGGTTCTGCATAGGACGGTGTATCGTTCATGCGCCCCCGCATATAGGGATCCAGGGAAAGGTAAACCGTGCGAAGCAGTACCTGTCCGTCCACCGGCTCGGGAACATTTTTTGTCTCCAGACTAAAATTCTCTAAAACCGGGGCGCCACAGGGGCGGGAAGCCAGTACAAAGCGGCGGTTAATTTCTTTTTTTTGAGACATGATTACTCCTTTTTGTTGTTTTTCTTTTCCTGGTAACAGTGCAGGGCCTCTTCCATGCCCAGGGTTAAAAAACACCGGTTACATGAAATACAGGTGGCCTTTTGAACCTCTCCCTTTGCCCATCTTTTAACCAGGTGGGGTTCCCGGATAAGGGGTCTTGACAGGGCGATATAATCGGCAGTCCCTGAATCGATGACCGCCTGAGCCAGGGGGTAGGAAAGGAACCCGCCCACCAGGATAAGGGGGATTTTTATCTGTTGTTTAAAGGCCCGGGCCGCCTCCCGATAATAGACTTCCCTGTCTTCGGACTTGGAGGTTCCCCCTCTGGAGGGAATGAGTTTCCCGGATTCAAAGGTGCCGCCGCTCATCTCAATGGCATCCATCCCGATTGTTTCAAGCATCAAAGACACCCGGAGCATCTCTTCGGTTGTAAACCCCTCCTCAAGAAAATCCTCGGAATTGATCTTGACCAGAATGGGAAAGCCATCCCCCACCCGCTGCCGGATTTCACTGTAAACTTCCAGGAGCAATCTTGCCCGGTTCTCAAGACTTCCCCCATAGGTGTCATCCCGCAGGTTATAATGGGGGGATAAAAACTGACTCAGCAGATAGCCATGGGCGGCGTGGATCTCAACGGCATCAAACCCGGCCGCAACCGCTCTTTGGGCCGCATCCCCAAAGGCCTGCACCGTTCTTTTAATATCATCCCGTGTCATTTGAGTGGCTGTTTTAACGCCCTTTTCCACGATATCGGATGGTCCCAGGGGGGCATGGGCCCCTTTTCCGATTCCCCGTTGTCCGGCATGGGCCAGCTGAACGGCCACAGCCCCGCCATTTTCCCGGACCGCCGAAGCAACGCTCGTCAGCGAGTCCATCATGGCATCGGAATAGATGCCCAATTGCCGGGGACCGGCCTGGCCTTCCAACATCACATGGGCGTGACCCGTGATAACGAGCCCGACCTCTCCTTTGGCAAGCGCTGCCATGCAATCGAGCAAGGGCTGCTTTGCCTTTCCATCCAGATCTGCCATTGCTTCATGGGTGGCGGACCGGACGAACCGATTTCTCAGGGCCATCCCATTGATGCGGGTGGGTTCAAATAATTTAGACATAGGTCTCCTTTTAGGCGTTTAATTGATTGGTTAAGCCGATGGATCAGTTTAGGGGTTTTAAGAAAAAATCGAACAGAATCCGGATACACTCTTTCACAGGAAAGGTGGATCCGGCTATCTTCATGTTCAACAATGCCCCTTCCCAGGCATTCCAGATAAACTCGGTCAGGTCCTCCCGGGGGATATCATTTCGGACGGTTCCCAGGGACTGACCCCGGCCAATAAGGTCTGCAATACGATTTTTCCAGCAGGTTGCGGCATCACACATCTTTTGCCGACACAGGTCACTTGCCTCGCTGATCTCTGCTGCCAGGTTGCCGATAAGGCACCCGGTTCTCACATCACTCTGCTCATGATGCAAGTGAATCATCTCAAATCCATTTCGCAGGGCTGCAAGGGGTTCTGTGGGACCTTTTTCAAGCAACGCCTCCCAATGAACCGTCAAGGTATCCGAATAGAACCCGATGATCTCAACGGTAAAGTCTTCCTTGCTTTTGAAATAATTATAAAAGGATCCTTTGGGGATCCCCACCGCCTCCACAATTTCCTTGATCCCTGTGCCGTTGTAACCGTTCTTTGCAAACAGCGTAAGGCCGGTTTCAAGCAGTTTCTTTCTGATTTGTGTTTTTGGAATTGTTTTTCTCATGGGGATAAGATGTGACCGGTCGTCTCAAACGTCAAGGCCTATCGTTCAAAAAAACAGACTTACGCACAAGGGTCCGGGGGTTACGCTTTGATTCCTTTGATGGCGGTAATGGTTTTTTCAGGCAGAATCTGAAAATTGGGTAAAATTTTTAAAGATGGCAGCTCCCCCTGCACAAGATCAACAAAAATGGCCTGGCATTCCAGCCCGAAATCCTGATATCCCGGGCTATACCGAATGGTGCACCCCTGTTTTTTTTCCTCATATTCCCGGGTGATTTTCCGATCCAGATGGCCCATGTTTGCCTCCACAAGATAGCTTCCCATGCGGTCAAGGATATACCCGCAAAACAGTTGTTTCTCCAGTCTGTATTTTTTTGACTGATGCTCAAGTTTGCTTCCAAGGGTGACCACCATCAGGTGAACTGCGAGGCAATCCGTCAGAAGTCGTTCGACGGAACGGCTTTCCCCGGCATGGGGGCGAAAGGCATTAAAAAATTGGTCTCTTGCCATTTTTTTTTCAAATATGCG
>JAHIVS010000018.1 GCA_018816605.1 Pseudomonadota bacterium | reverse complement strand
TTGAGGGTCCCCGTATTGGTCAGGCTGCCGACGTTGGTTGTGTACGGTTCGTAGGCATAGACAGAATACCGACCTTCGGCCAGAGCCCCGGAACGGGTGGCGGCTGTGATGGTGCCCGAATTGGTTACATTGCCGCCGTAAGTAGCTATGCCCTTTGCCGCTGTGGGAAGAGTCATGCCCATTAAAGACAAAGTTCCGGGATCCACGGAGACCGAGATGGTGCCCGAATTGATTGCCAGGCCGGTTCCCGAAGTAACTATCCCGCAAACTCGGGCTGAATCTGCAGAGACTGAGATGGTGCCTTCATTGGTGGCATCACCGGCCCCTGTGGTGATCATCCCATTCACACCCATCGCATTGCCTGTGGAGATGGAAATAATACCATTTTTTCCGTTGGTCACCGGGGTATCTCCCTGGGCCGATATTCCGAAATTATTAAAGCAGGAATCCACGGCAATGGAGATGGTGCCGGTGTTGGAGATGAGCTGGTTGGTGGCATTGGTGTCGTAGGTGCCTATCCCGGCAAACCACGGGTTACTATTATAGTCCAGGGTATCCGCGTGAAAACTGCTGGTAAGGCTGATGGTCCCTGCATTGGTGATGGTGCTGGTGGTGTCCACTTTTTTGACGTAAATTCCATAGTTTCTCCCGACGCTTGCCTCTTTCACCTGGATCATGCCTGAATTTATGATGGAACTGTTGAATAGCTCTTCTACAGAAATTGCACGATTGCCTTGGCCACCTGCCCTGTCGGTTATCTGGATGAGGCCGGAATTTTCTATCAAACTGCTGTTTTTTACCGTCCCGGCACGGATCCCTACAACAATATCATTCACAGTTTTGGTCACCAACAGCTGGCCCTTGTTGATGATGCGTGAGCTGTCCAGGCCATTGGCCGTTGCGTCAATGGCAACGGCGTTGGTGACGGTGATGCTCCCGGTATTTGTGACCTCAACAGAATCCCCGGTATTGGCAATGGTATGGGTGGCTGTTCTGGCATCGGTAATTGTCTCAGCCCTCAGACCCGCTTCCAGGGCAGGGGTGATGAATGTCAGGGAGAGGCAGACGGCCATGGCTGCCACCACATGGACAACCCGCCCTTTCTTCCCGATTTTAAAATAGGATTTTGCCGATCGGTACCAGGTCCGGTTTCCGCGTTTTTCTATCATTTCCCCAACTCCCTGTGCGTATATGTTTTGCATTTAAAAGGGAACGTATTCCCAATGATCTCTATTTAAGAACCCAGGGTAAGTACCAATCCATAGAGGAGAATTCAAACTACATTTTGTTACATTTTACTACATATTTACTACATTGCCCGGGAAAGCCTCGCCCAGAAGGGTCACAAGTATTATGGTCATGGAAAGACAGGGGCAAATCCAGGAATTAGGAAGAGACAAGGACCTCTTTTTAAGGGCAAAACCCAAATTTGTGGTGGAAACAACAGGGCATGATGTGGCAGTATGATTAAAATTTACCCAGTGCGCAACTCAGGGGCACAAGGATTCAGGAGGTTGAATGGCGAATAAAGCAATGGGAATTCTCATCATATTTTTGATGATTTCCGGATGTACATCAGGTGCAGATCGGGTGGCCCGGCAGGATCCTATCCCCATGATCCAGAAAAAAGGCTGGGAGGCTGTTACCTTTAAAACTGATAATTTTGATATCTCAGGGTTTAAACCCGGCCTGTGGCAGCAGATAAAAATTTTAACCATTTATATTGAAGGGGACGGCCTGGCCTGGCTCAGCCGGTCCAGGGTTTCATCGGATCCCACCCCTATCTACCCCATGGGCCTGGCCCTGGCCCTGGCCCACCCTAGGGCTGGGCAGGCCCTGTATCTGGCCCGGCCCTTTCAATTCGGACAAAAGCGCAATATAAACCGCCAATATTGGACCCATGCCAGATTTGCCCCACAAGTGATCCAGGCCTATGCACAGATTCTGGATGATTTAAAACAAAAGAATCAATTTACAGGCTTTCATCTGGTGGGATACTCCGGGGGCGGAGGCATTGCCGCACTTCTGGCGGCCCGGCGCAATGATGTGACCCTTCTGATCACTGTGGCAGGCAACCTGGATCACCGGGCCTGGACAAAACACCACCGGGTCTCTTCCTTGTCCGAGTCCCTGAACCCCGCAGACCATTCAGCAAAGCTTGCCTTGATCCCCCAGGTTCATTTTTACGGGGAAAAGGACAGAATCATCCCGGGCAGTATTGCAGCCGCCTATGCCCAGTCTTTCCCGGACAGGCGCCTGCTGAAAATCGTACCTGTGCCGGATATGGGACATGGTGAGGGTTGGGATCTGCTGTGGCCGAAACTATATGATCGTGCCCTGGCCCATTTCCATGACCTAATGTAGTAAACCTATAGTAAAAATGTAGTTTGAAATCCCCTGCCTCTATTGGTATGACCCCTGTGATTCATATGACAATGGTCATTGGCCCGAATAATCGGGTCATTTTTTTTGCCCGAGAAAAGACCCTTTCGTGCCCTTGGGGAATTTAGTGACAGCATCTTAAAACACAGCTCAATTTTACTGAAACTGTTTGGTTACTGAAATCCTTGCGGGCATCGAGGTCGTAGCGAACATTCAGCTCCATTGATTCGTTAAGTTGCACGACACCTCCCATTCCAGCCCGTAACAGCCATGGGCTGGGATCAATGCCCTCGGTCACGAAAGTCGCGCTCCAGTTCCCCGCAAAGGCGGAGAAAATGCTGTTTCGTTCGTTTATGAGGTCATATTGGTGTTGCCTGCCAGCAACGGTGATGTTAAACAGTGTCCAAAATTGGACGCTGATGGGAGGTAAAGGTCAGCTTTTAACCCAAGGGAATAAACCCACAGCAAAAATGTAGTAAAATGTAGCTTGGGTTTCAAAATGGCGCATGCTAATACCATTTGAATTCACTAACATTTATAGCAGATGCCATCGCTTTTTTGGGGTTTGTTATTGAGAAAACAAATGGAGATTTAGTATGCTGAAAATTAATAAAAGACTTATAAACCATATTACGGCTGTCATATCATTTACGATTATAGCGGTGATGTCATTAACCACTGTCACGGGGGAATTTTCCGTTCTTCACGCACAAGATGCTGAAAAAAAATCACCCCATGAAAGGATGGGACTGCTCCGGTTACCATCAAACGTCGCAAGTTCAATGCCGGTTATGGAGACCGCTTTTATCGGCAGCACACTTCCCTCTGCAATAGATCTGTCACCGTATATGCCGCCTGTTGCGGATCAGGGAAACCAGGGATCCTGTGCGGCTTTTTCACTTGGGTATGGGTTAAAATCCTTTATGGAAGGGAAAGAAGACGGTTCTTTTGATAAAATGCAGGGAACCGTCCAGAAGAATCCCTATGTAATGAGTCCTAAATATTTATACCATACCGGAAAATACCATGACAGCCAGAAAAAAGGAAATGCTGCCTGGGGTGAAAGCGGAATGTTTATGGAGGAAGCCCTGGAATATTTAAAAGATATTGG
>JAHIVS010000174.1 GCA_018816605.1 Pseudomonadota bacterium | reverse complement strand
CGGGGCTGTCTATTCCCCTGCCATGACCGATTTTATTTTCATGGTCAAAGAATCCAGCTACATGTTTATCACAGGCCCCAATGTGATCAAGGCCGTCACAGGAGAGGAGATCTCCTTTGAAGATCTGGGAGGGGCCATGACTCACAATGAAAAATCCGGTGTGGCCCAGTTTGCCTGCGAGTCGGACGAAGATTGCATTGAAAATATCCGCACCCTTCTGTCCTATCTGCCGTCCAACAACATGGAAGATCCGCCCATGGCCCTTCCCACCGATGATCCCAACCGCATGGATGCCTCCCTGGATACCATCATCCCGGACAATCCCAATAGGTCCTATGATATAAAGAAGGTTATCACCGCCATTGTGGATGACGGCGTTTATTTTGAACCCCATCAGTATTTTGCCAAGAATATCGTGATTTGCTTTGCCCGGCTCAACGGCCGCTCCATCGGGATTATTGCCAACCAGCCCAATAACCTGGCCGGGTGCCTGGACATCAATGCATCGGACAAGGCCACCCGGTTTATCCGGTTTTGCGATGCCTTTAATATTCCCATGCTCACCATTGCCGATGTACCCGGATATTTGCCCGGCAGCGACCAGGAATGGGGCGGGATTATCCGCCACGGCGCAAAACTGCTCTGGTGCTATTCCGAAGCCACCGTTCCCAAGCTTCTGCTGATCACCCGCAAGGATTACGGCGGATCCTATATCGCCATGTGCTCCCGGCATCTGGGGGCAGACATGGCCTTTGCCTGGCCCACGGCCCAGATTGCCGTCATGGGCGCAGAAGGGGCGGCCAATATCATCCATGCCAGGGAAATCAAGGGGGCCGATGATCCGGTTGCCATGCGCAAGGAAAAGATAGACCAATACAATGAACAGTTTTCAAATCCCTATTGTGCTGCAGCCAGGGGGTATGTGGATGCTGTGATTGTGCCGTCTGAAACAAGGCCCCGGCTCATTGACGCCCTGGAAGCCATGGCCACAAAAAGAGAAATGCGGCCGGCCAAAAAACATGGAAATATTCCGGTATAGGAAAGGGGAAGTTAAGAAATGGACAAGAAAAAATTGGCAGCCGTAATGGCTGCTGTGGGTGCATATATCAATACAGGCCGTGCGGGTGATGCCTGTCAGGAGTTGACACCGGTTGAAACGGTTCCCCAGAGCCTGTCCCGGATGCCTGCTTGTCAGACAAATTTATGGGGGGTGGCAGGCCGCCAGTCTTTGATGCAGGCCTCGACCATGATGCAGATGAGAATGTTTAAATAAGGCCCTTGTCCGACACAACAAAATTTTAAAAAATAATAGCCATATTTTTCAGGAGAAGATCAAATGAGTGAGCATAATCAAGTCAAAATGGTGGGGATGAATTATGACAAAGACAGGCCTGCGGCCGAAAACCCCATAAAAGTTCAGGACCTGTCCCTCAGGGATGGTCACCAGTCTCTTTTTGCCACAAGGGGCAGAACCGAGGACATGATTCCCATTGCCGAAAGAATGGATGAGATCGGATTCTGGGCTGTTGAAGTCTGGGGCGGGGCCACCTTTGATACCATGCATCGTTTTCTGGGAGAAGATCCCTGGGAGCGCCTGAGAACCCTGAAACGATACTTCAGGAAAACCCCTTTTTCCATGTTGCTGAGGGGCCAGAACCTGGTGGGCTATCGGAACTATGCCGATGATGTGGCAAAGCTGTTTGTAAAAAAGACCGTCGACAACGGACTGGAGATTTTCAGAACCTTTGATGCCTTGAACGATTATCGGAATTTTGAAACCGTGGTGCCGGTGATCAAGGAATGCGGCGCCCATTTCCAGGGGTGTATCTGCTATACCCTGACCGAGGCGCGCCTGGGCGGGGAAGTTTACAATCTGGACTATTTTCTTAAAAAAGCCAAAGAGCTTGAGGCCATGGGCGCCGACAGTATCTGCATCAAGGACATGGCAGGACTGATGGCACCCTATGACGCCTACGAATTGGTAAAGACCTTAAAAGCCAATGTCAAACCCTTGATTCACCTGCACAGCCATTTTACCTCGGGCATGTCCCCCATGGCCCATTTCAAGGCCATTGAGGCCGGTGTCGATATCATTGACACCTGTATGACCCCCTATGCCTATCGTACCTCCCATGCCGCCATAGAGCCCCTTGTCATGTCACTTCTGGGCACCAGCCGGGATACCGGGTTTGATATCAGGGCCCTGGCAGAGATCAATGAGATCCTGGAAAAAGAGGTGCTTCCCAAATACAAACATTTGCTGGATGACACCAAGGTTTCCATGATCGACATTAATGTTCTGCTGCACCAAACTCCTGGCGGCATGCTGTCAAACCTGGTCAACCAGCTGCGGGAAATGGATGCTCTGGATAAAATAGATGCGGTCTACAAAGAGTTGCCCCGGGTGAGAAAAGAGTTGGGCCAGATTCCTTTGGTCACCCCCACCAGCCAGATTGTGGGGATACAGACGGTCAACAATGTGCTGTTTGATACAAAAGAGGAGCGGTACAAGATGATCACAGCACAGGTCAAGGACCTGTGCTACGGATTATATGGAAAAACCTCTGTGCCCATTGATCCGGAGGTTCAGAAAAAAGCCCTGAAAGGATATGACAGGGGAGAAATCCCCATTACCTGCCGTCCGGCTGAGGTGCTGGAACCCGAGCTTGAAACCGCCAGAAAACAGATCGGAGACCTGGCCGTGGATGATGAAGATCTGGTTCTCTATGCCCTGTTCCCTGTGACGGGCAAGAAATACCTCATGCAGAAATACGGCAGGGAAGAAATGCCGGACAGCCTTAAACCCATCACCCTCAAAGATGTGGAAAAGCAGGCGGAAATGATCAAAAAGGCAAAGGCAGGCCAATTGGTCGAAAGATCAAAATCTGAAAATATACCGGAAAAAAGTGAATATGCCAGGGTGTTTAATGTTTTTATTGAAGGAGAATACTTTGAGGTGGGGGTGGATGAAGTGGGGGGCACTCCTGTGATCACCTATGCCGCACCAGCGGCGGCTGCTGCCCCACCTGCGGCAGCTCCTGCCGCTCCGGCCCGGAAGGTTGCAGCCCCCAAGCCCCCGGCAAAATCGGCTCCCAAGCCGGCTGCGCCTTCTCCGGCCACGGGAACACCGGTGAAGGCGCCCATGCCCGGGATGATCATCAAGTATGCGAAGAATGTCGGGGATGCCGTCAATGAAGGGGAGACGATTGTGGTGATTGAAGCCATGAAGATGGAAAATGCCCTGCCGTCTCCTGCCGGCGGTGTGATTTGTGCCATCAACTACAAGAGCGGCGATTCGGTTGCCAAAGACGATGTGCTTGCGGTGATCCAATGATCGGTTTGACATCTGAGCGCTTGTGCTTATTTTGGTAGTCTGAAACACTCAGACTACCAAAGGAGACCAGAAGAATGGCATTTGAAACAAAAGAAGAATTGCTTGAAAAATATATAAAAATGGACAAACCCGATTGCCCGCATTGTGAGCAGAAGATGACCCTGTGGGAAGTACCGCAGATCAGTGTTTCCGACGGGCTGGGATGGGGAACTCCCTATTTGTTCATCTGTTTTAATGATGACTGCCCTTCCTATAAAAAGGGGTGGGATCACCTCCAGGAGACCATGGAGACGCCTGCATCCTATCGGTGCATCAATGAACCGGGCCAGAAAAATTTTGAATACATGCCCGTGTTCAGCCCCATTGGGGCCACCGGCGGAATTCTGGATGATGCCGCCCTCATAAAGCAGGAGGCCAAAAGAGAGTTGTCCATACAAACCTTTTCCCTGCTGACCGATTATTATCTGTCAAAGGACTGGGACGAGATTTTAAAGATTCTGCTGGATCCAAAAATTCCAGCCAAGGCCAGGCTTAAAGCTGCACAGATGGTCGGCGAGCTGGGGGATGCCGATGCCACAGAGCATCTGGTGAACCATAAGTTTCCCACGCCGATTTTGCAGGAAGGCGTGAGAAAGGCCATTGAACAGCTTCATGAGCGGCATTATACAAGGGAGTGTCCCTATTGCGCGGAAATTATTAAAAAACGGGCCAGCCTGTGCAAACATTGCAAGAAAGAAATGTCACACGCCTAAACACCCGGTCATAAAAGCAAAAAGCAAGGGCGGAAACTTTTTTTCTGCCCTTGCTTTTTTTAGGCGTGTTTTTAAAAACCAGAGGGTCTATCGATTTATTTTTTCCATATTAAACGAGCGGTAGATGATCATTTCACGCTCTCTTTTTTCAGGGGCATAAATGATTTTCTCAATGGAAACCATACGTCTCTGGGCGTCGTCCCTTGAAGGGACGGCATCCAGTCCCTGGCCGACGGTTTTTCCGGAAATCGTATCCATGACAATGGCATTTCTGCCATCGGTGGACACGGCAAAAGGGATCTGGACTTCATAAACAAGCCTTGCTGCGGCCAGAATTTCCCGTTCATAGGAACCTATGGAACCTGCCACACAGGTGATGGCCATAAACGGCTGTTCATTGCAGCAGACAATCAGGTCAACGGAAGACAGGTAGTCTTCGCCCTTGAACTGAACAATGAGGGGTGCATCCACCCGGATATCCTGTTTTCGGAATCCTTTTGCCTCCACCAGAAATTTTTCAAAGATCTGGCGGCTTGCTTCGGAGCCGACGTTGTCTATTTCTTCTCCGGTGATAAAATCTCTAATCGATTCAAACATAAATCTTCGCTTATATTAAAGGGGTTCCTGTCATCTCAGGGGGCTGGGTAAGCCCCAGGGCCTTGAGGATGGTGGGGGAAATATCCCCCAAAATTCCATTGCGTATTTTTGTGTTCTTGAACTGAGTTCCTGCAAGGATAAAGAAGACCGGATTCAGGGTATGGGCGGTGTGGGGGGAACCGTCGTCAGCAATCATCTGTTCCGAGTTTCCGTGATCTGCCGTAATAAAGGCAGTGCCGCCGGTTTTCCATATGGCCTGGGTAACTTGTCTGACACAGGCATCTACGGTTTCGCATCCCTTGATGGCAGCGGAAAGAACACCCGTATGCCCGACCATGTCCATGTTGGCAAAATTTAATACGATAAATTCAAATTTGTCGGACTGTATCTGTTCACAAACGGTTTGGGCCACTATTTGGGCCGACATGGAAGGTTTTTGATCATAGGTGGCCACATCCCTGGGGGAAGGGATCATGATCCGGTGTTCACCCTCAAAAGCCTGTTCATTTCCGCCGTTGAAAAAATAGGTGACATGGGCATATTTTTCTGTTTCCGCAATCCTGAGCTGGGGGATACCCCGGCGGCTTAATACCTCGCCCAGACCATTGGTAAGGTGTTGGGGGGCAAAGGCTGTGGGAAGATGAAAATTCTGGTCATACTGGGTCATGGTGACAAAGGTGGACAGGCGTGGATGCTCTTTTCGTTTAAACCCGCTAAAATCGGTTTCAATAAAGGCCCGGGTGATTTCCTTGGCCCGGTCCGCCCTGAAATTGAAAAAAATCAGGCCGTCTTCATTCCGGATGACGCCGTTGTTGGGTTCGGTGCCGCTTCCGAAGAAAACAGGGGAAATAAATTCATCGGTTTCCTTTGCATCATAGGCATCCTGGACCGCCTGGATCGGGTCGCATGAAATCTTGCCCTCTCCGCTGGTATAAAGGCGATAGGCTTTTTCCACACGGTCCCACCGGGTGTCCCGGTCCATGGCCCAGTAACGGCCGCAAATGCTTGCAATTTTTCCGGTTCCTGCACGGTCAAGATGGTCCTTAAGCTGCCGGATATAGGTGATGCCGCTGGTGGGGGAGGTGTCCCTGCCGTCAAGAATGGGATGGATATACAGATTTTTTATTTGGTTTTGCTTTGCCATGTCAATGAGGGCAAACAAATGGGAAATATGGCTGTGGACCCCACCGTCGGACAAAAGCCCCAGAAGATGAAGGCCGTTCTGGTTTTTTCTGACCGTTTTCATGGTGCTCATCAGTTCCGGGTTTTTAAAAAAAAGGGTGTCTTCGATGGCTGTGTTGATCCGGACAAAGTCCTGGAATACTTTCCGGCCGGCACCCATGTTCATGTGTCCCACCTCCGAATTTCCCATGGTGCCGTCGGGAAGGCCTACGGCATTGCCAGAGCAGGCAAGGTGGCTGTGGGGGAAGTCTTTTAGGAGTCGGTCCAGGAAAGGGGTTTTGGCCAGGGCAAAAGAATTCCCGGGTCCGGGAGGCGCAATTCCCCATCCGTCCAGAATTATCAGAACATTAACAGGCTTGCTTTTAAAGGTCGTCTTCATCATCTTCGGTCTCCAGGATGGGGCCGAACCGGGACAGATCCACACGGGGAGCGTCTGCCCAGAGTCCTTCCAGGTCATAAAAATGTTTCGCCTTGGATTCAAATACATGGATGATGATATGGCCGTAATCCAGCAACGCCCATTCCCCCTCCTTGATGCCTTCCATGCCCAAAACATTTCTTTTTTCTTTTTTCAGGGCCTTGACGATGTGTTCGGCCATTGAGGTTACCTGGCGGCTTGAGGCCCCTTCTACAATAACGATCACGTCAGTATAAGAGGTCATTTTTCGGACGTCAATGACGGTAAGGGATTTTGCTTTCCGTTGAAAAATGGGGGCAAGGTAGGGGATAAATTCTTCTGCCAGCGCCGCGGGTTTTGTCATTTGTATAAATCCTTTTCTTTGATGAGGTCCTCGACATTTGTCGGGACAAGTCCCTGAATGGACAATTTTTTATTCACCCGTGCCCGTATCATGGTGGAAGAAATATCAATTTTGGGTACACTGCAGATATGGACGGGCTGCAATTGGCCATGGACAAACCTGGATTGGCCCTTGTCCAATGTGTACCCTTTTGAGATGTTTTGGTCAATAAAGGATGCAACGGCATCCATCCCTATCCGGTCTCCCCTGAGCATGACAATAATGGGAAGTGTTTGGAAGATAAGGTCCTGCTTTTTCCAGGTGGTGATGTCAAAAAAGGCATCTGATCCCATCAGGAGAAAAAAATTAACCCCAGTGCGATGGGTTTTTTTAAAGGCCTTTATGGTGTCAATGGTAAAGGAAGGCCCTTTTCTTTTTAATTCAATATCAGAGGCATAAAACCCTTCCATGTCCCGGGCCCATCCGGTAACCATTTCCAGCCGATCCTGGGCAGGGGCCAGGTCGGTGACCGATTTATGGGGCGGAGTGGCTGAGGGGAACAAGAAGATTTTATCAAGCCGAAAGGCCTGCTTCACATATTGTATGATACCGATATGGCCATTATGAAGCGGATTGAAAGTCCCCCCAAAAAGTCCGGCATCCATGATTACTCTTTTTGAAGTTTGCCGGCGAGCAGTTTGACCAAAGCTTTTACGCCCTGGCCGGTAACGGCTGAAATGGTGAGCACCGTGAGGTTCGGAACAGCAGCTTTAAAACTGTCCACCCGATTTTGAGCCCCTTCAAGATCAATTTTGTTGAGGACCACAATCTGGGATTTTTTGGCCAATTTTTCACTGTACATGGACAACTCTTTGTTGATCAGGTTAAAGGATTCAAGCGGTTGTTCCGGGTCGATCCCCCCCACGTCAATCAAATGGATTAAAATTCCGGTCCGTTCAATATGCTTTAAAAATTTAATGCCTAGACCTGTGCCTTCATGGGCGCCTTCAATGAGCCCGGGGATATCTACCATGGCAAAGGGTTCCCCAAAAGGGGGCTCCACCATGCCAAGGGTCGGGGTCAGGGTGGTAAACGGGTAGTCTGCAATTTTCGGACGGGCAGAAGATACGGCAGATATCAGGGTGGATTTTCCAGCGTTGGGAAGGCCGACAATTCCCACATCCGCCAGCAGTTTTAATTCCAGCTTCAGTCTCATTTCAACCCCGGGAATTCCTGGCTGGGAAAACCTGGGAGCCCGGTTGGTCGACGTGGCAAACCGTTTGTTTCCCCGGCCGCCTTGGCCACCGCGGGCGATAATGTGTTCTGTATGCTCAAGGGTCAGATCAACGATGGGCTCAAGGGTATCTGCATTGGAGACCAGGGTGCCGGGAGGGAGATCTAAAAACAGATGATTTCCGTTTTTGCCATGTTTCTGTTTGCCAAGCCCCGGGGCTCCATTCTTGGCGTGGAACAGCTTTTGACGGCGATAATCGTAGAGTGTCCGCTGCCCCGGATCCACCCGTAAAACTATATCACCGCCATCTCCGCCATCTCCGCCATCGGGTCCGCCGAATTCAATGTAGCGTTCTCTGCGGAAACTGGTGCATCCCGCACCACCATGTCCGGAAGTGACGGTAATAATGGCTTCATCAACAAATTTCACGCTGCATAAACGCTGACTTTTTTCTTGTCGCGACCCTTTCGTTCATAGGTCACCACTCCGTCTATTGTTGCAAAGAGGGTGTAGTCTTTGCCCATACCCACATTGTTGCCCGGGTGGATTTTGCTGCCGACCTGTCTGACAATGATGGTTCCGGCACAAATGGTTTGTCCGCCAAATTTTTTTACGCCCCGGCGCTGACCGTTTGAATCCCGACCGTTTCTGGTACTACCTGCTGCTTTTTTATGTGACATTCTTAGGATCTCCCTATGCTGAAATGGACTCGATTTTGATTTCAGTATAATATTGTTTGTGGCCCTGCATCTTGCGATACCCTTTCCGGCGTTTATACTTGAATACCAGCTGTTTCTTTCCGCGGCCCTGCTCAAGAATGTGTGCTTTTACAAGTGCATTTTCAAGCTTGGGAGCCCCCAAGGTAACAACTTCACCGTCTGAATACATGAGGACATCATCGAATTCAATCTGAGAACCTTCAGTACCTTCAAGTTTTTCAACTTTCAGGATCTGTTCTTCATGAACCTTGTATTGCTTTCCTCCGGTTCTGATAACTGCGTACATGTTAAACTCTCCTTATTATTTCAATACTTTTTACTATTTTAAAAAACTCTTAATTCTATAATTATTTCTTGATTTTGTCAATATCTATATCATTTTTTTCTGGGCAGCCTGAAAAGGCGCTGACCCGTGTCCCGGACTATACTCTTTTTTAGGGCAAGGGTCCAGTCAAAATAAGCCGGGTATCTGCCATAAATCTTTTCTCTGTCTTGACTTCATTTTAAACTTTGAATACAAGTAGATGTATCTGTCGCAACTTTTTTTTGTTCAGTTGGGATGGTCCAATTCAACGTATCAATCTTATAATCGTTGACCAGGAGTTGAAAAAAATGAGAAACAGTATGGTTGCAGGATTGGCTGTCTTCCTGTTTATGTTCGCGGGTGGTTGTTATAAAATGGTCGTGGTTCACCCGGAAAAATCAGAGGCCCAATTTTATGGAGAAAAAAAAATCTGTGAAAAAAAAGCCAGGGACTATGCAGTGGAAATGCGGGAAGATTGGAGTGCCAGCGATGAAATCTCCCATACCAGAAGATGCATGCAGGAGAATGGCTGGAACTATCGCTTTCGCAACTAATGGAAATCTCCCGGACGATTCTATTCATCTATCCCCCGGCAACAAGTTACCCGCTGCCTTGCTGGGAGGCGGCCGTGGTGGCAGGAAGCCTGTCCGGTTCAGGACTTGAATCTGCATACTATGACGCAAATCTTGATCTCCATGGGGCAGATCTGATTTTCGAGAAAGAAAAATTTTATGACCCCCTTTATTTTTTATCGCTTAGGTGCAAAATAAAGCAGGCCCAGGCCTTCCCTGTCCCACTGCCCTCCTTTGCCCGCTTTTGTGAACAAGGCCTTGGAAAAGAAATGACCCGGCATGACCCGGGTACCGCTATTTTCTTGGTTTCCTTTCCAGACCAGGTACTCGGGGCGCAGATTATGGCGGGTTTTATTAAATCCCGGTATCCCAAGGTCCAGGTAGTGGCAATGGCAAGCATAGCTCCGGATAGTCTGGATGGCGCTTGCTTTGACCGTCTGATCTGGAATACCGGCCCCCAGGGTGTTGCGTCATTGATGGATTTTCTCCGCAAGATCCACGGAACAGCAATTGACTCTGGCTCCCAAACCATTCTTCCCGATTTTAAAGGGATGTTTCTGGATCGATACCCGACGCCGGAAAAAATTCTTTTGGTGTATCCGTTTTTTTTTAAAGATTCTGTTGTATTGTCCAGGTTTTTGGAAGATCAGGTCACCTCCCTGGGGGTCCAGGGATTTGTATTTGCCAGCGATCCTTTGGTGCCGGGTGGATCAACCGATATGATACGGCACCTGGACCACTGGTTTTCCCTGAAACAGCCGGCTGTTTTTTTCGGTATGGCCCTTCAGATAGGGGCCGAACCAATGGAGGTCGAACACAATTTTTCGGACCTGTTTTCATCCGGACTGAGGTTGATTCACTGGGAAATCCATGGAGAGAACGCCAGAATTCCTGAGAAGCGATTATGGGAAACCTCCAAGCTGGGCATCTGGAATCATATCTCCGGCCCACGCCTGTTCCAAGGAAAGGCAGACAAGGCCCAGATGAAATTTATTGTAAACAATCCCAATATTGTCCACTCCTTCGGGGAAACCGCTTTGGGTCAGATAAAAAACGAAGAGGCCGGGTTTCCGGTTTCTGAGAAATTCATGGCCTATGCCCGTGTCGCCCCCCTGCCCGGGATTGCTTTTTGGAAATTGTTCGGGGATCTTTCCTGTCTGTTATTGTATGTGAACCGGTTGACAAAAACGGCATTGACCTGCCTCAGGGCCGATCCGCAGGCGCAGTCCGTTATTACCCTTGGCAGTCAAGTGGTCTATTTTTATCAATTGCCAAAAGATCTTCCCTTGGGGGTTCTGGATGAAATCTGTAAAATGGTGGAAGCGGGAGGGTCTGTGGATATCACCCATGTCCGATCCAATCTTGAACGCGCCTATTTGATCGGCTATGCCATGGAAAACGGTGTGATCATCGGAAATTCCAGTTTGAAGCATCCCAGACAAGCGTTCATACAACGATTAAAACAAATGACAAATGTTGATTTTACCTATTTTGTGGAAAGGGGGTATACTTCTGTCAGGCCGGAATACCGCGCCATGGGTGTGGGAGCCAAGCTGCTTGAAGGGCTTACCAAAAGGGCGGGAGGCCGCAAGGTTTTTTCCATTATCAGTGAGGATAACCTGGCCACCCAGAAAATTGCCCTTCGAAATAAGACAAAAAAAATACTGACCTATTTCAGCGACAAACTTAACAAGGAAATGGGGGTGTGGATGCCCGAACATATGATTGATCCCCAGGGGGATGAGAAAAAATGATCATCGGAATTCTGACCGTCAATGGATTTGATTTTCATCCCAACAAACGGTTTCTGGAATCGGCCACAAGCCTCGGGCATGAGATCCTGCTGATCAATCCCTATGAACTGGTCTGTTCCATGGACCAAGGCAAATTTGATTTTTCCATGGAAGGCGCACTAAAAATACCTGATGTGATATTGCCCCGGCAGGGATCTCCCATGGGAGAATACGGGTTTGTCCTGCTCCGCCATTTTGTGCAGATGGGGATTCCACTGGTGAACGGGGTTGAAGGTGTTACCCTGGCGAAAAATCAATACTTGACCCT
>JAHIVS010000173.1 GCA_018816605.1 Pseudomonadota bacterium | reverse complement strand
CGAGCTTTTAATGATGGATCTTCCCCAGAATCATCGCTTCCGAAAACCGCTGGAGTTAATATATTCTTCCGGATTAAAGGCAGCTGCCATTGTTAATGATCTTTTAACACTTGCCCGGCGAGGGGTGGTTGCTACAAAAGTAATAAACCTGAATAATATTATTATGGATTACTTAACCTCTCCTGAACACCACAAGCTGTTATCCTATTACAATAACGTTGTCGTCAAAACCAATCTCAGTCAACGGTTGGCCAACATAAAGGGGTCTGAAATCCATTTGCGAACAACCATTATGAACCTGGTCTCCAACGCTGCGGAAGCCCAGCCATCAGGAGGACAAATTATAATCTCTACTGAAAACCGGCATGTGGATAAACCAATACAAGGATATGAATCGATAAAAGCAGGAGAATTTGCCGTTGTTACCATTGAAGACAAGGGGATCGGAATCAAGAATAAGGATCTGCAAAGGATATTTGAACCCTTTTATACAAAAAAAATAATGGGCCGCAGCGGTACAGGGCTTGGCATGGCGGTGGTATGGGGAACTGTTCAGGATCATTACGGTTATATCAATATTGACAGCATTGAAAACAAAGGCACAAAATTTTATCTCTATTTTCCCATTGATAGACAGCAAATTGAAAAGGAAATAAAACCACGCGATATTAAAGAATACATGGGAAATAAAGAGATCATACTGATTGTAGACGATGTGGAAACACAAAGACAGATTGCAAAGACGATTTTAAACCGCTTAAACTACAAGGTAGTTACCGCTTCAAGCGGGGAAAAGGCAATTGAATATTTAAAAAATAACACTTGTGATCTTATCTTATTGGATATGATAATGGATCCGGGTATTGACGGACTTGAAACCTATCAAAGGATTAAATGTTTAAAACGTGATCAAAAAGTGGTCATTGCAAGCGGTTTTTCAGATAACGAGCGGGTAAAAGAAGCCCAAAGATTAGGGGCCGGACAATATATTAGAAAGCCATATTCGGTTGAGGAAATAGGGATAACGATCAAAGAAGAACTTGGAGAACATTGATCTGTAGAAATTGGTAAGTGCTACATTGTGGGTTGACGGACGCCTGCCATTAGTCATACTGTGAATTGATCGTTCACTAACCCTTTATCAAAAGAGTGGCACCATGAAAAAATATCCTTTCCTGAGTCTTCTTTTTCTTTTCCTACCCCTTGTTTTCTCCTGTGAAAACAACACAATTCCCCCGGGGTTTTCCATGGATACCACCCAAAACGATATTCTTGTCCAGCACACCACCGGGGTTGAATCCCGGCAGATCACCCAGATATATGAAGCAGTGGGCACCATCCGGCCGTTGACGGAAACGATCATAGAATCCCAGGTCAGCAGCCAGGTCTTAAAAATCAATGTGGTCCCCGGTGCCAGGGTGGAAGCGGGGCAAGTCTTGGTCCTGCTGGATACAAGACAGCTCAACACCCGGCTTGAACAGGCAAAACAAGGTCTGGCCTATGCCAACAACACCCTTAGCCAGGCCCAGAAAGCCATTGATGAAGCCAAAGCCGGCCAGGACCAGACAAGTTTCGCCTATCAGCGAACCAAAACCCTCTTTGAAAAAGAGGTGGTAACCTCCCAGCAGATGGAAATTGACCGGGCCGCCTTTCTCCAGGCAAAGGCCCGGTATGAAAAAAGCCGTGAAGGGGACCAGGCTGCCAGATCCAATATCCGCCAAGCCACCGAGGTGGTGAAAGAAGCTATGATCGGTCTGGGATATGCCAGTATCAAAGCGCCTGCTTCAGGCGTGGTGGTGGAGCGCCTCATTGACCCCGGGGATCAGGCTGTGCCGGGCAAGCCGCTGCTCATTGTCCAAACCTCCGGATCCCTGCGCCTGGAAGCCCGAGTCCGGGAAGGCTTGATCGGCAAAATCATCCATGGAAACCCCTATGAAGTGGGAATTGAAACCCTTGAAACCAATGTAACGGCCACCATCGAAGAGATTGCCCCCTATGCAGACCCTTCCACCCGGACCTTTTTGGTCAAGGCGGCCCTGCCCGATACTCCAGGACTTTATCCCGGCATGTTTGGACGGCTGCTCATTCCGGTGAAAACTCAAGCAACCCTTTTGATACCAAAGGAGGCCGTCATTCAAGTGGGACATCTTGAAATGGTGAATGTCCACACCCCTGACGATAATAATAAAAAACGATATCGATCCGTCTATATTAAAACCGGAAAAACCATTGGCCAAAAAATTGAGGTTCTTTCCGGACTGACCGGCACTGAAACCCTGGGATATTAGACACAAATGGATGATCTGAATAAACAGCCAACCCCGCCGGGAATCCTTTCAAAAATTGTGGAACTGT
>JAHIVS010000723.1 GCA_018816605.1 Pseudomonadota bacterium | reverse complement strand
GTATCAGAGGCAGCTATTGATAATTGATCCCCGCTTTCAAAAAGGACCAGGTCACCATTTTCCAGGGAGGTATTATCCGTTGTCCCCTTGCCGCCGATCACATAAATAAATGCCGTATAGGAGGGGTCGACCGGATGGATAAAGGTTTGCCCTGCCGGCACGGTACAGTCGAAAAATTGCGGATCAATGACAATGTCATCCATGGGGCCGGACACCCCCTCAATATTACCTGCAATCACTTTGATTCGGACCCCGTTCTGCACCTGGACTTGGGGAACCTTATCCGCTGTGATATCCCGGTATTTCGGAGGAATCATTTTCTGGGATGCGGGTAAATTGGCCCAGAGTTGAAAGCCGTGCATGGATCCGTTGACGTCTCCTTTGGGCATTTCCTGGTGAACGATACCACTGCCTGCGGTCATCCACTGCACATCCCCCGAAGAAATAACCCCCTGGTTGCCCAGGCTGTCGCCATGTTCCACATCTCCTTTCAGGATATAGGTGATAGTTTCGATACCCCGGTGGGGATGCCAGGGGAATCCTTTCAGATAGTGCGCGGGGGTATCAGACCGAAAATCGTCCAGCATCAGAAAAGGATCAAATGTCGGGGCTTCATTGTGTCCGAACAGCCGGTTTAAGTGGACCCCTGCCCCTTCCATGGTCGGTTGACGGGTTAAGAAAATCTTAATCTTTCTTATATCTGGCATGGCTTCCTCCCTAGTGTTGGATGGTGACAATTATCAATAAATTAAGAGGATACAATAAATTATGGTGCCATACAAATTATATTGGAAACACGCTGTTTAATAGCAGGCCTATTTAACCTTTGATGCAACGCGGTAGATGGGCCAAAAGGCAAGTTATTTTGTTCAAGTCATAAAATATTCGGTCCTTAACCACTGGTATCAAAAAATAATTTGCCCCGCCCACGATATGTGGTATGGGGCTGCAATTCAGAAAAACTGAGGACTGCTTAATAATAGTCCACCCCGCATCAGTCAGTTTTTCATTCTGTCAAGTCTCCAATATAGGTTAATGGAGCATTGATCAATTTGAAGACGTCATTTTCCATATATTTTAATTTCAAGCCTGAAGCTGAAAAATCCTGCCATACCATATCTGGTATTTTGGTAAATTTTAAAAAGTATGGGGGGGCATATGAACTAAGGTATTTGAACTTTAGGCGGGATTATCCGGGGAAAGGCGGGGACTGGTGGGAACATACACGGACAGTGCTAAATCCAAGATCCTTTATCAATGCGACTTTTACCGTACTTTATCCAGACTTTATCCGTACTTTTATGATACTTTTACCCCTAGTCAATCTCTGTTTGTTGGGGCAAAAAGGGCCATTCTTTTAAAATAAGGAAAGTGGCATTTTGGGGTGTTTTTGGAGGCCCAAAGTCAAATAAACTAAGGTTTTTGTTTTTTTTAAAAGTTTTATTCTTCTCTAATTTCTTGATACATCCTATTCATATTTTGGTTTTGTAAATCGCTGAGGGCCTATATTTTATAGCTCTTTCAACAAATCCCTGATTTTTTATTATCATCTTGTGAATTAATTCTTTAATCAAAATTTTAAGCATTAAAAAATTTTCTAAAAAAAATGTTTTTTTTGGGCTCAATTTGCAAATTTTACCTAAAATATTATGAAAATAGACAGAATTCAACATCAAATTTTCGAAAAGGTTTTGACGATCAAATTATAATTCAGTTGTTTTTCCATAAGCGAATTATAAAAAGTTAAGACTACTGGGAATAGTCCTGGGTATTTTTCGGTTTTTGAAAATTCTTGATTATTGCCAAATCAACTACCCGGGGAAAAGTTTTCCTTTACTGAAAAAATATTTTTCAAAAGAAAATACCAAATATTGTGGTTGGCATTTTTTTAAAATAAAGAACACTGCACGTTATAGTTTCCACCTATGGACGGATGCCGGTCAGTCACCTATCCTTTTGTCAGTCCTGCCTTTTTTGAAATCAAGGATGGTCACCAAACATACCATTATTGAACACCTATGCAAGTTAAGGATGTTCCAAGAGTCTTTGAATGTTGGATAGTTCCATTCTTTATTCATGTTTTCGCTTGCATTTTTTTACCTGGAGTGATTATTACAGCCTATGTGATAATACGTTCTCAAAAAGGTCATCACCATTTTCAGGCGTTTATCACTCAGAGATTCATGATATGCACTGCCCGCATATCCAGAAGCTAAACGAAACCGTTCAATTACTTGTTGGGCGGTAAGTGAAGATCGGTAGGTTTCTGTGGCATAGAAGTAACTTCCGATACCGGCCTTGCTAGCGTATTGTGCATATAGCCGTTGGTTACGCCTCCGGCCCCCCCCCGAGCAGTCATTTGGTTGGGGCCACCGACGGTGGCAAATCATAGGCCGGAGTCAGGGAGTGGTTATTGCCACGGAGAGTATCCTCAATGATTTATGAACAAGGTGTAGATATGGATGAATTCGACCAACAACCATTCAGCGATGCGGAATTTGCTGAAAACCCCGAACAGCGTTGCCCGGTGATTCTTCTGCTGGACACGTCCTATTCAATGAGCGGCACGCCAATTTCGGAATTGAACGAGGGACTGGCGACGTTGCGGCAGGAACTTATGAATGATCCGATGGCCGCAAAGCGTGTGGAACTGGCAATGGTCACTTTCGGACCTGTAGAGATCAAGTCCGACTTTGCCACGGTAGATCATTTCTATCCTGAAACACTGGTGGCGGACAATGCAACCCCAATGGGAGAGGCGATTGTGGCCGGGCTGGACATGCTCCTCCAGCGGAAAAACTGTTACCGCGAGAATGGTGTGAAATACTACCGCCCGTGGGTGTTCCTGATCACCGATGGTGCCCCGACCGACAGTTGGGAAGAGGCCAAGCGGCGTGTTCACCAAGGCGAGGAACGCAAGGAATTTATGTTCTACGCCGTTGGCGTGGAACAAGCGGATATGGGTATTCTTGGGCAGATCGCAACGCGCCAGCCACTCAAGCTGAAAGGGCTGGCCTTCAAGGAACTGTTCCAATGGTTGTCCAGCTCCCTTAGCGCCGTCTCGCAGTCCAACCCCGGTGATGCCGTTCCACTCAAAAACCCGACTGCCCCGGATGGTTGGGCTGTAGCAGGATAACACTATGGCTTGGCGTTGGGCGTCCGCGTCCGTAATCGGCACGTCCCATATCCAGAATGGAGAGAGGTTACAAGATGCCTACGCTGTTTCGGAATTTGGCAATCACTGCATTTTCGCTGTTGTATCGGATGGTGCTGGAAGTGCCAAATTCGGGGCATTTGGCGCATGGCTCACTTGCCGTTTCCTCTCGGTTCGATTCCGCGAATGGGTTCATGAAAACCCCAAGTTGCCAACCGATGAAGATCTGTCGGACTGGATAGATGAACTAAGGGACCGAATTTCAGCAATAGCAACCCGGCGGGGCACCGTTCCCCGGCAATTTGCCGCAACGTTGGCGGCAATCGTTGTTGCGCCGGATGAAGCGGTCACTCTGCATATTGGCGATAGCGCCATTGTCGGGAGGAAAAGCGGGGAATGGGAAGTGCTTTGCTGGCCCGAGAACGGTGAATACGCATCCAGCACATACTTTGTCACCGATGCTCCCAAACCGCGTTTCAACATCATTCGTCATCCGCGTGAACATGGTGCCTTCGCGCTGTTCTCTGACGGAGTGGGCGATCTGGCGTTGTCACATCGGGAACGGGCCGCGCATACACGGTTCTTCGACCCAATGATACGTCCGGTCGATGTTGCATCGGGTGAGGGACGTCTTGTCGAGCTTTCGGCGAAGCTATCCACCTACCTTGCCGGTCCATCGGTTTGCGAGCGCACCGACGATGACAAGACGCTGATTCTCATTTCCGGGGGATGACTATGCAGGAAGTCATCGTCGGAAATGATCGGGTTTCAGTTGCCGAGTTGATCGGAAAGGGTGGCGAAGGCGAAGTCTATGCGATCAAGAATCGTTCCGGGCTGGCCGTCAAAATCTACAACACCAGCCTGCGCGCCAAACGCGAAGACAAGGTTCGGGCGATGGTAGGCGAAGGCCTTGCCGTCAAGACCGACCTTGTTGCCTATCCCAGTGACGTGGTGACCGACTGTTGCGGCAACTTCCTTGGTTTTGTCATGCGGCTTGTGTCGGGCTATCGCCCGCTGCATGAGCTATACAGCCCAAAGTCCCGTCAGCGCTATTTCCCGAAGGCGGACTATCGGTTCATTGTTCATGCCGCGCTTAACGTCGCACGCGCCGTTGGGAAGGTTCACCAGTCCAGATGTATCATCGGCGACCTGAACCATTCCGGCGTGCTTGTGACGCAGGACACGACTGTTGCCCTGATTGATGCAGATAGCTTTCAGTTTAGCCTGAACGGCAAATCCTACCCTTGCGTTGTCGGTGTCCCCGATTTTACCCCACCCGAACTACACGGGAAGAACCTCGCATCCGTTCAGCGAACCATAGAGCATGATAACTTCGGGCTGGCCGTTGCGGTTTTTCATCTTCTGTTCATGGGCCGTCACCCATACGCAGGGCGTTACAACGGGCCAGACATCTCGATGGGTGCTGCCATTGCCCAAAACCGGTTTGCCTTTTCGCTCACCCGCCAAGCCGCAACCCAAACCACCCCGCCGCCCGGTTCATTGACACTCGACATGTTCCCGGATGTGATCTCCTGCGCATTCGAGAAAGCATTTGGACTGTCACCGGGCGCGCGCCCAACCGCGCTGGACTGGATTCACACCCTGAACTCTCTGGAAGGCTCTCTGAACCACTGTAGCAAGGTCAAGACGCACTATTACCCCAGCAATGCCGGAGGCTGCGTCTGGTGTAAGCTGACGGACAACAGCGGTTTTGACATGTTCCCGGACCTGACCGCTGTTGAATCGAACATCCCGACCAATGCGCGAGGCACGGAACTGGCAATCAGTGAGATTCTGGCGTTCCGCTTCCCAACTGTCGCAGACTTGCTTCCCACTGCGGCTACGACTCGTGTTGCCAGTAATGCGCTCCGAGAATCCAGAAGCGGAAAGCGCGGACGCGCCTTATTCGGCTTACTAATGATAGGTGGTGCCGTCGCCGGTTTCATCTACGCCGCCCCGGCGTGGTTTGTGTGGATTGGGTTGGCAATCTGGGGGTGGGTCACCTTCTCTGACCGTGAAGTTGAATCCGGCCCGTTCCAGCAAACCTTCAAGGATGCCGATCGACTCTTGCAGCGCGAGTTGAACGCGTTTCTTCAGCGCAAAGGCATGACCGAGGTTGTGAAGGTGCGCGCCGATCTCGATGCCGCTATCGAGGTCTACAAAGGCCATGATGACGCGCTCGCGCACGAGTTGATGGTGATGAAGTCTAACCGGGAGCCGCGTCAGCGACAGGCCTACCTTGACCGTTTCTCGATACGCCGTGCCAACATTTCTGGCATTGGCCCAGCTAAGACCGCGACGCTCATATCCTTCGGTATCGAAACCGCCGCTGATGTGAACCAAAACGCCGTTCTGCGCGTTCCCGGATTCGGTGACGTGATGACTGGCAAGTTGGTGGGATGGCGGCGTGGGCACGAGTCCCGGTTCAAATATGACCGAACACCGAATGCTCAGGACGTTGCCGACGAAAAGGCACTGCGTGGGCATTTTACAGCGGAAAAGGCCAAACTGGAATCCACGATCCGCAACGGGCTGGGCACCCTGAGAAACGCCAAGGCCAGCCTTGATGTGCTACCTGCCAAAGCCAGAAGCGACAGGGCACTTACGGACGCTCTTGCAGCCCGAGCACAAGCAGAACAAGACTTGCACGAGTTGGGCGTTTCGATTCCGGCTTCAACTGTTGCGCTGAAGGTTACGCCGTCGCCGAGACCCGCACCACAGCCACCGAGCGTAACCACCACATCTGGCACTCCGGCCTGTCCGCGTTGCGGTTCTCTAATGCGACGGCGTTCCGGGCGCTACGGATTGTTCTGGGGCTGTTCGCGGTATCCAGGCTGCAAGGGTACGCGCAAAATTTGATGCAAAAAAAATAACTTTGTATGATTCTTACCGCCATGCAACTTTAATGAATGTCCGCACCAGTGCCAACGGTCGTGCAATCCAGAGGCTGAAGAAGGTCGGCAATAGTCACTTTTAAGGCCAACCATGCAAAGAGAGTTGCCGCCCATCGGGATAGGGACGGCCATTGTAATTCGGGGGACACGATACTTAATTCCTACAAGAACACTCTGCGGACAAGCCGCAGATGTTATCATTTTATGGAGTAGCATAGTTAGGCATAGTGCGCTGTTTATTATATAAACAGAGAGATGGGTCGAATCCAGCCCTACCACCACCAAATAAAATTATAGCTAAGTACAGACTATGTCTACACGTCCTCTCTGCCAATGCCGAATTCAAAGAGGCGGACTACTTATTAGTAGCCTGGTTTTTTTTGAACCCTGAAAACCAGAACTGTAAGCAGAAGCCAACCCTTCCTTCCCGGTTTGCCTGATATCACAAAAAAAATCAAGATTGAAAATTGTATTATTGATAATTTGAACGTCTCTTGGCAATTTTGAACAGGATAATTAGTCTTGAGTCCCGTTAACGCTATAAATCGTCTGTAGCAGAAAGTAGAGTAACGGAGGGTATCTTTGTAATAATCAGAACACCGCTCCTCAGCGGTTAAAACTATAAAAAGCCTTGCCGACCTTCATCTGGGTTGCCGGTGAACACGGTCATTCTTAGCCTATCCAACATAGAAACGGGTGGATGCTGGTTTTCAACTATAATAATTTGGCTATCTCCTCCATGATGGTCGGTAAGATAAGAATAAAAGCGTTCTTTCAGATTTGTACCTTGCAGTAGCTTGTCATCATCACCTTCTGGCTTGAAATAAGCTAGAAGCGGCGAGTCAAGCACAACAAAACCAGGATGTGGCAAATCATTTTCCTGACAATACTCCAACAATGCGACTGTCACTGCTGCGTGGGTAATAGCGCGTAACCCCTTCCCCCTGCTCCCTCGTGGTTTTCCATCAATGACAAAATCAGTGCTTTCTTTGTCAAAATGAACAAGGCAATCACCTGGGAAATCCCATGCCTTAAGCAGATTAGAGACCTTAAGTGAAAAGTCATGTGCAATAGACTCAGGCAGTCCAGAGACAATAGGGCCAGGCATACCTTCATCATCCTCGTCCGGCTCCAAAGATTTTCTGCGTTCCTCTAACTTTAAAAGTCTAACAAAAAGTTCAAGCCCTTTCTGTACCTCGGCCCGCTTTTCAACAAGCTCCGAGAAAGAAGCTCTTTCTTCACTCACTAACGGTGCAATGGTTTCCTGAATCTGAGTGTTAACATGCTCATAATTTTCATTCAAATTCGATAACTCGTGGTCTTGAGAAACTGCCTCAGATTTTAAATCCGCTACTGTCCATTTGAGTTCTTCTTTAAGTCGCCTAATCTTCTCGATTTCTGCAGACGCCGCTTGAACGATAGCCTCAACGTCACCATCGCAAGCAGCATCATGTTGTTGTGCATCAGGTGCCGCTCCACAAAGAGGGCAAGGTACCAATTCCACATGGGCAAACATCATCCCGCTTTCCTGGATTGCTGTTAGACGTTCAATATCGACGGCATAGTGTTTCTGAAGCAGATCAAATTTCGACAACAGGTCAGTAATCTCATCTAATCGGTCCTGAATAGTACTCGGGAGTCAATAAGTTCCCTACGTTGCGCCAAAAAAGAATCTAACTGCGCTTGAACTTTATTCAGAGTTTCCTTATGTAGCTTAATAGTTTCTTCCAATCGATTAATCTGTTCTTTTAAGCCCTCCTCTTCTTCACCAACATCCGCAATTTCTTGCCTAATGTCGGCGAGCAGATCATCGATTAACTCAATCTGTTTTGTTCTATCTGGTTCAATCCGAGTTGTTCCAACAACATTACGGTCATCAACTCCTGTCAGAAGGAGTTTTATGGTCGCCAACTCGGCTGTTTTAAGTGTGTATTGACCTCCCCAGAAGGGCGAACCGGTCTGCTGAATTTCACCTTCTTGGACAATCACAAGTCTCGCCAGATTTCTGAAACTAAGGCTCTGAGTTGTACCTTTCTTTTTACTACGCAATATGCGTTTCCCAAGAAGCCCGATTTTTTCGAGAAGGAATCCAGACATATTGTCGGTTTTGCCGTGAGCATGAACTTTTTTGAGAATCTTCTCTTCGGAAGTCTCATTGAGTAAGTTCTGCACCTTGAAATTTCCGCCAGAGGATGCACGGAAAAATCGCAATCTCTCCCCGGAGGTCACATCCAAGTCAAACTGAACTTCACCAAAAGGAGTCCGCTCTGGAATATCCCTAAGTTCGGAGCCTCCAAGCATGAAATCAATTGATTCCGCCAGGAACGACTTCCCTGTGTCAGAGGCACCGCAAACCACGTTTACGCCTTTAAAGAATGTCATCTCGGACATTTTTTTAGGACCGGAGAAGGCAATGCGCCTTAGTTGAAGGTAACCGTTGCTCATTAATGACCTCCCGGTCTATCAATTGTTTGGAACTGGCTTGACCAATTCTCGAATAGCCTATGCGTGATTTGTCGAATTTCCGATGTTGTGATATCTATATACTGCTTGACCACCCATTGTGCTCGGTCTTTGAGCTGCTGGGAATAAATAGAGGTGAGTGAGGCAAGAAAGGGCGCTGCCGCCTCTCCAGCGACGTAGTTGAAACCGTTTTCTGTGGGTATTCGTTGAATGAGGCGCCGACTGATCATCAACAAAAGGCCTTTTTCAATCAGCCCCCGTCGAACCAGCAGTTCTCCTGCCCTCATAGGGAGGGCGGGATGAAGGCTTTCGGGACCATTGACATCACCAGAATGTACGATGAGATAGTCCATTTCAACTAGTCTTTCAAGGTCGAAAGCCGCAGGATGAGCGGCGACTAAAATCACCAAAGAGCGGACACCAGTTTCCAGCGGACTGTTAAATATTGTCGGGTGTATGCGGTTAGTCATCATTTATCACCCATATAAGACGATTTTCATTTGCAAGCTGGTGGCAGATACCCTGACGATCCTGTGATTTGGTTACTGACGAAAGTGGATTTGCAGTCAACGCGACAGTTGATGCCTGGGCCACTGTCGCTTTCATCCTTTTGTAACCGTCGGGATGGGTTGCGTCTGTAACATCAACCACACCATGATAAACCTCGTTTTGAAGGTCATCAAATGTTCCCTCTGGAACTGTATCTCTGGCAAAGTTTCGTAGTGCTTCGGCATGGTAGAATCGCTCACGTTGTCTTCGGAAATCCCTTTCCAACATACTGTTCGAAACTAAAGTACTCATATTATGGAGCCAAGTCCCTAAATGATCTCCATAGGCGTCAAGGAGCTGACGGATATATCGGCTCTCGTGTTCTGTTGGAACGGCAGGAGGGGTATTGGGATTTGGTCTAGCGGGAAGACCGCCACCGAACCGTACTGCGTGAAATCCAGTATCGCTATGCGCTTGAATCAGCTCAACGTGTGATTTCGATGAAAAGATTGTAAAATCAAATGCATCCACGTAGGACAGGAGGTCTCCGCTAAGCTTGATTTGTTTGGTAATCGTAATTTTGCATTTGCAGTGTCCATCCCAATTTTCCTTTAATTTTTTGTGAAGCTCGGTCGGCTTATTTAGAAGTTTCTCCAACGTTGTTCCGACGCCGAGAGATGCCACAAAATAATGCCTTCGTGGTGGTATATATTCACCGATGTGGGAGTAGTAAATGATCTTACCCAGTTCGATCCAAATGTCGCTCGGCCGCAATGGGTTCGCATAACGTTTACATTGGTAGTTGTCCCATGTATCTTCAAAACCTTTATCTGTGCAAAATCCAGCGATATCGACACCACAATCTCCTGCACCACCAAAACGTCGAACTTTGACATACGGGTTTTTAAGGCTGGTAGACCATTCTTCGATAAAATCTTCCCATTCATCTGGGCTGAAATTTTTGACACGGATAGCTTTGGGGATTGGTAAACCAGAATGCACATGTGCAGATGATGGGACGACTGAAAGTCCCTTGGGTTTAATCGCCTTCATGTCTGTGTCAGATATCATACGGTGTCACTGGCTGTCCTTACTTTGAAAATCAATTGATCGGTAACGAGTCTGATAACTTTCTCACAAACCTTGATATACGTTCTTATCGTTGAATAGCTAACTTGATCTATCAACAACACTGATTAATGTAAAGATATTTTCTAAACTATAAATAGAACCCTGTATGCTTGTGTCGAGTATTGAAAACTTATGACTACTTGCATTAGCATTTCTAAATTTTTGAATGGAAAATGTTTTGATTTGGTATTTTTGACATTTCACCCTGTGGATTATGTATATGACGAAACTCCACCCAAGACTGGTTTCAAAGGTTCTGACTATTATTAATAGTGCCCGTTTATTCTTCTTCTCTCTCTTGCAACGAAGATATTAATATTTCTTTCATATTTAATTTTAGCTCATTCCATAAGCTTGTTACATGAGTCGACATATTTTCCATCGTAGAAGCATTTATACCCATATCTGTTTCAGTCATAACTTCTGTCATAAGAAAAAAAATGCAATCCATTTCGGTTATCTTTTTTTCAGAAGAATACAATGAGGCAATAGGAGTCCCTTTTTTTAATTGTGAAGATATTCGCCCTGTTTTAAAATCCCAGTGACCAACTCTACATAAGAAATTTAATTCTTTTTCTGTTGGTACATATTCTCCTTGCATATATGCTTGATATTTTTCACGGGTAATTTCTGTACAACAAGGATTAATATAAGAGGATGCGTGTACTGTCTTTAGGCGCTGGCGCAAGGCGTTATGAGAGGCAGTATGGGTTAATGGAGGTATCGGTGTTTCCTTTTGTCCTTCTCCAAATAACAGCCATGTCGGGTTTATATGAAAAGTCTTGCAGATTTTGATAAGAGTTTTTGCGTCAGGGAACCCTTCTTCTTTTTCATACCGAATGAGTGTGCTTTTGTGTATACAAATTTTTTCAGCAAATTTCACTATGGTTTCATAACCCCGAATTATTCTTATCCTCTCTCCAACTCCCAATAGTTCCATTTTTACACCCTTCTTTACACTTAAAATAAGTTCTGTAGATTCAAATAGAAAAAAATAACTCTGATTTATCTAATAAAATCATACTGCTAAACAATTAATTGCTTAGTGTGGGGACTAAACACCTGCATTCAAATATGAATTTAATAATAAACATAACAATCCAAAAAAAGTTTGACAGCATTCAATTTTGGTGTTAACAACTTTACCATAGTATCATAAATGAATAAAAAGCATTCAATTTTGAGCCCTCAGGACAAGCAGGAGAGCACGTTTGCACACTACTAAACGAAAAGTAGCACAGCAATTTTAATTTTGCACACACAAAAAGGAGGTGAGTCCCAAAAAACTTTTCAACAACTACACTGTAAATTTTCCAAGGGATAAAAACAATGTCAAGACGGAAGAAAAGAATAGACGATAAACAGATGGAGTTCAATTTCACTTTTGGT
>JAHIVS010000172.1 GCA_018816605.1 Pseudomonadota bacterium | reverse complement strand
TTCAAGGACGGCACCTTTAAAATTCTGGTCGCAACAGATATTGCTGCCCGGGGGATTGACGTGGAGGGAATCAGCCATGTGATCAACTATGATGTGCCGGATACAGCCGAAACCTACACCCACCGTACCGGGCGCACAGGCCGTGCCACCCGTTCCGGAGAGGCCTTCATTTTTGCAGACCGGGAAGACAGCAAAATAATTTCTCTCATTGAACGCAACCTGGGCAAAAAAATGCGCAGGGAAGAGACCCCCGGCTTTGCATGGGACGAAACAGAGAGCCTGGAGGTTGTAAAAAAGGAACGCCATTTACGGCAACTGCCCAAAAACAGGAAACCAATTGGAAACACACGGGGCAGAAGCCGGCACAGCGGCGTGTTTTCCCTGGCCTCTGCCGGCAGAAACCAGAGTGCACGGCCCTAACCGATTTTGTCTGGATACCCAGACTTCCAGTCGACGTATCGAATGATACCTCGGCTATATAAACAGCGGCTCCAGAGGGAGCCCATCTTAAAGGAGTAATACACATGGCTGAAGGTACAGTAAAATGGTTTAACGATTCAAAAGGATTTGGTTTTATCGAGCAGGATGGTGGTAAAGATTTATTTGTTCACCATTCCGCAATCCAGGCCCAGGGATTCAAATCCCTGGCAGAAGGCGCACGGGTAACCTTTGATGTTGTGGACGGCCCCAAAGGACCGGCAGCAGAGAACGTTGTCCAGTTGTAAACACGGATAGGCGCATTGCAAAGGCCCCGCAATTTTGCGGGGCCTTTTTTATCGCACCCTGATTGTGCGGCCACCCACCCTATTATAAGGAAACAGCCTTGTTCAAACCAAACTATTCATTTGAAAAGCGCCAGAGAGAAATGGCAAAGAAGAAGAAAAAAGAGGAAAAAAAGCAGCGAAAACTGGAAAAACAAAAAGAGTCTTCCGAAGATGAAAACACTTCTTCTCCGGAAGAAACCTGAACCCTGCACCGCAACATTTATTTTTCTGATACCAGGGGTATGCCCAAAGGAACGTCTATAAATTCTAGGCATCTGCCATGGGTTTTTCTTGCAGTGTTTTTTTTTATGGGCTAAGATACACCCTGCAGCTACACTTATTTTTTAACCACAGAACACTTGGACATGGAGAACAATCATGGATTTGGAAAAATATAAACAAGTGATTTCAGATGCCATTAAAGGTGAAATTGAAGCCAAACAATTTTATGAAAAGGTTGCCACTCGAATCAAGGCCCCCTTTCTCACGGAATTGTTTGAAAAATTTGCCGCTGAAGAAGCAAAACATGAGCGGATACTGACCGCCATCTTAGCCAAAGAAAAAATGGACACCTCTTATTTTAATTTTGAAAAGGATTTTAAGGTATCTGAAAGCATTGCCATGCCCGAAGTCAATGAGAATATGGACTTAAAAAGTGCCATCGGCATTGCCATGAAAAATGAAGAACTGGCCATGAAAAAATACACCGCCCTTGCCGATAATTGCGATGATCCCCAATTAAAAAAAGTGTTTGGAGATCTTGCCGCCATGGAACGGGACCATAAATTCAAGATGGAAACCAGTTTTGTGGACGTTGCCTATCCGGAAGTCTGGTAAGTCGCCAAGACACAAACCAAAGGGGATAAAGATTACACAACCCCGTCCAGCTCGTGTTTCAAAGACCGGTTCATCAGACGCGCCACTGTCTCGGCCACGGGTCGGTCTTCAAACAGAACCGCATAGACTTCATCACAGATGGGCAGGTCCACCCCCAGCTTTTTGGACAAATTGTACACGGAACGGGTTGTTTTTACTCCTTCTGCCACCATTCTCATTTCAGAGATAATCTCCTCCAGCCGTTTGCCTTGTCCAATCTGCTTGCCCACGGTATAATTCCGGCTCAGCGCACCGGTACAGGTCAGCAAAAGATCCCCCACACCCGCCAGACCGGACAATGTCAATGGATCGGCTCCCATCCGGGTGCCCAGGCGGTTCATTTCCGTCAGTCCCCGGGTGATCAGGGCTGCCCTTGAATTTAACCCCATGTTCATGCCGTCACAGATGCCTGCGGCAATGGCCAGTACATTTTTCATGGCCCCTCCGATCTGGGTTCCAATGGGATCATCATTGACATATACCCGGAAGGTGGGACAGGAAAACATTTCCTGGACATATTCGCCTGTGTGACGGCTTGTAGATGCCGCCGCCACAACCGTTGGGACCTTTGCCGCCACCTCCTTGGCAAAACTGGGGCCGGACAGAACGGCAAAATTCTCCTTTGGGATAAAATCAATAATTTCGGACAAAATATCGGTCATGGTCTGGTGGGTTTTGTTTTCAATGCCTTTGGTGGCCGTGACCACAATGGTATCCGGACCGATAAATGCCTTCATTTTCAATGAAATATCGCGCATGCAATGGGAGGGAACCACCACCAGGACAAGATCCTTGTCTTTCACGACGATTTCAAGGTCATTGGAGGGGACAATATTTTTGGGCAGAACAAACCCGGGAAGAAAAATTTTGTTTTCCTTGTCTTGTTCAATCTGCGCTTTTACCTCCGGTTCAAAGACCCAGAGATCCAGAACAAATCCTTTGTCGGCCAAAAGCTTGGCAAGCGCCGTTCCCCAGCTGCCTGCCCCCACAACCCCGATCCGTGTTTTTGCAATATCAATCATCAAAACCCATCCACCCTTTCTTGACCTGACAAGGTCCTAAACGCTGTATTAAGATTTGCATCCGGACAGACACCTCCCGGATACGAAGTTTGCTTATACCTTAAATCCATACCCGGTTCAATCTTATTCTCGGGCAAGGGAGACATCTTCGTAAAAGACCCTATGGCGTATCTGTCGGTCAAGAAATCCATCCATGTCCGGGTAGATCTCCTGTTGGCAGCGGTCAAACAAAAAAAAATCTTCCCCTGGTTGAAGACTGCCCTTTAACCGAAGAATCCGGACAAGGCGATCTTGCCGGAATAAAAACACAAACCGCAATTTCTTTTTCCCCTGGCAGATCCAGACAGAAGAGCGGGCCAACGCCTCGGTCATTTCAAAGGAGCGCCGGGAAGTTAATCTCAGGTCTGCCCCGGGAGCACAGGTGATAATCCGCCGGATGGCGGTTACCTTGTTGATCTGGGCCAGTACCTTTTCCCTGGACAAACCGATTTTAAATCCTTTGTACCCATAGGCTGAATAGGAATAAATACCCGGGGGTTCAACAGCCACCATTTCCACCAAAAAGGCAAGGAAAAGCAGCCCCATCCCCATGCCCACCTGGAGCAGCCGCTGCCTTGTTCTGCTTGTCATGGAAGTGCCTTTGAACATCATATGATCCGGGCATCACCGGGTCTGACCCAACCGACACGGCCCTTGGACAACCTGATTTTCAGATATCCATTTTTCTGGGCCTCCACCTGGACCCGGGTACCGGCATGGAGTTCAAACAGCTTGGTGGAACTTTCCATCATGCCCGACCGCACGGCTGCCGTTTGCCGGACAATTACGGCCATATTCTCTGCCCGGGCCCTGTAGTCTTCCATGCCGGCAGCCATAAAAAAAAGAACCAGCAATAAGACCAATGCCCATCCCGGGCCTGAAAAAATTTGCTTCTGACCCAGAGTCTGTCTTCCGGCCCAGAGAAAAAACAGACAGGAAAACCCGATGGCACCCATCTGTATCCATTTTAAGGGCACCATCCCCTGCCAGAAAAATAAAATGTCCCAAAGGGTCAGGGGGGCATCGATCTTGTCTTTGACAAGGGTGTCGGCATGGGCCAGGTTAAAGAGAAGGTCCGGGTCCGCGGGGGACAGGCGCTTTGCCCGCTCGTACCACAGAATGGCCTGGCCCAGGTCATTGGCTTTCAGGTATGCATTCCCGATATTATAAAACAGATCCGGATTTACCACGCCTGATCGGG
>JAHIVS010000171.1 GCA_018816605.1 Pseudomonadota bacterium | reverse complement strand
TTTCCTGCGGTTATAAAATAGACAAACTCTTCTTTTATATTTTTAGGCCCGGTATTGCAATAAAAATTATATTGATTATCGGGTATGCAATGGGCATCAAAAGCCTTGCGGAAAAAGGCTTTTTTCAGTGCGATTGTCTGATAAAAGCTTCTAAAAGCCCCAAACAGGGTTCGATCCTGTATTTTGGAGACCGGATAACGGCCCGGATCATAGAGAAAAAAGGATATCTAACCTGTGTCCGGTTTTCCGGCGGCAAAGACTTTCTTGCCTATGTGAAAGCATCCGGTCATCTTCCCCTGCCGCCTTACATCAAAAGGGACGGGGAGCTGTTAGGCAATGGGATGGACAAGGAAACCTATCAGACTGTTTACGCCGCATCGGAAGGTGCTGTTGCCGCACCAACGGCAGGGCTTCATTTTACCCGCTCCCTGATGGAAGCCCTTGAGGCAAAGCAGGTCGGTTTTGCCACCATAACCCTCCATGTGGGCTATGGCACCTTTGTTCCGGTCCGGGTGGAAGACATACGGGACCATCAGATCCATTCGGAATATTATGAAGTGTCCCCAGGGGCTGCCCATAGGATCAACCAGGCCAAACTAGAGGGCAGACGGGTAATTGCCGTGGGGACCACATCGGTCAGAACCCTCGAGTTCCTGGCAGATGAAAAGGGGTGTGTGGCCCCTGGCATGGGAATGTGTGATTTGTTTATTTATCCGGGGTATGGCTTTAAATGCGTGGATGCCATGGTGACCAATTTTCACTTGCCCAAGTCCACCCTGCTGATGCTGGTATCGGCATTCTACTCAAGGGAACGGATGATTCAGGCCTATAAAACCGCTATTCAAGCGGATTATCGGTTTTTCAGCTATGGCGATGCCATGCTCATTGAATAAAATTCAAGGATACGATGTTAGACTTTAAATTACTAAAAGAATCAACGGAAACCTGTGGCTCCAAAAGCACCCGGGCCCGGCTTGGGCAAGTGACCACAGACCATGGTGTCATTCACACACCTATTTTTATGCCCGTGGGAACCCTGGGGTCTGTAAAGGCCGTCTCCAAAGAGGACCTGGACCATTGCGGGGCCCAGATTATTCTGGGCAATACCTATCACTTATATTTAAGGCCCGGACCCGAGGTCATCGACCACATGGGGGGGTTGCACAAATTTATCGGCTGGAACAAGCCCATGCTGACCGATTCCGGAGGATTTCAATTTTTCTCCCTGGCCAAACTGGCCAAATTTACCGATGAAGGGGTAAGCTTTCAGTCCCATATTGACGGATCCCGCCATTTTTTTTCTCCGGAAAAGGCAGTGGAAATCCAGATGACCCTGGGGTCGGATATCATGATGTCCCTGGACTGGTGCATGGGGCATCCGGCCACTGAACGACAGACCATGGAAGCATTGGTAAAGACCACCAACTGGGCCCAAAGAGGGTATGATTACTGGCAGGAAAAGGGAGGGAAAAACAACCTGTTCGGCATTGTCCAGGGCGGCATGTTCACGCACCTGCGGACCCTTTCCGCACACCAGCTTACCCAGATTGATTTCCCCGGATTTGCCCTGGGCGGTCTTTCGGTGGGGGAGCCGACCCAAATGATGTATGAGATGGCAGACCACACCCTGCCGCTGCTGCCCGTTGCCAAACCCCGGTATATCATGGGGGTGGGCACCCCGGAAAATCTGGTGGCGCTTGTGGACATGGGGTGTGACATGTTTGATTGCGTCATGCCGTCCCGCAACGCCAGGAACGGCCAGTTGTTCACAACCAGCGGGACCATCAATATTTCCAATGCAAAATTTAAGACGGACAAAGCCCCCATAGATGAGGTCTGCAGCTGCTACACCTGTCTGAATTATTCAAGGGCCTATCTTCGGCATCTTTACAAGTCCAGAGAGATTTTGGCCTATCGCCTGAATACCATTCACAACCTTTATTATTACCTTGACCTCATGGCAAAAATGCGCCATGCAATAGAGGAAAATCGCTTCCTGGACTTTAAACAGGACTTTTTGTCAAAAAGGAGAAATTGATTCATGCATGAAATGGGTATTGCCGAACAATTGGTTCAGATCGCAATGGATGCAATCCCGGAAGATATAAATGACCCCAGGGTAAAGCGTTTAAATTTAAGGATCGGCAAGCTGGCCTCGGTGGTGGAGCACAGCCTGACCTTTTGTTTTGAGATCATTACCAAGGACACACCCCTGGAAAATGTCCGGCTGGTGATCGAGTCGGTGCCGGTAAAAATCCATTGTAAGTCCTGTCACAAAGAATGGGAAACCGATAGCCCCATGTTTAAGTGTCCGGACTGCAAGGAGGGTGAGGTGGAAATGATCTCGGGAAGAGAAATAGAGATCACTTCCATGGAATTGGCAGATGATTGAAATTTTTGATGGATCTGTCCATTGCAAATTAGAACACGAAGGAAATAACCATGGAAATTAATATTCGCAAAAGGGTATTGGAAAAAAATGAAACCGATGCCGATCGGAACCGGGCATTTTTTAGGGAAAAAAATGTTTTTGTTGTGAACATGATGTCATCACCGGGGTCGGGCAAGACAGAAACCCTGTGTAAAACCCTGGTCCATTTGATGCCGGACATAAGGGTCGGGGTGATTGTGGGGGATGTCTGTACCACCAATGATGCAGACAGGCTTGCCGTCACCCGGGCCAAGGTAACCCAGATCAACACCGACCAGTTTGGCGGAGACTGTCACCTGGCAGCCCACCTCATTGATGCTTCGGCCAGGCAGCTGGGGTGTGATGATCTGGATCTGCTCATTGTGGAGAACATCGGCAACCTGGTGTGCCCTGCGGAATTTGATATTGGCGAAGACGCAAGGGCAGTGGTTTTGAGCGTCACCGAAGGAGAAGACAAACCCTTGAAATACCCCCTCATGTTCCAGGTGGCGGATATTGCGATCCTGAACAAGGTGGATCTGTTGCCCTATCTTGAGTTTGATGCGGCCCTGGCTGTGGACAACATGAAAAAGGTTCACCCGGGCATGCCTGTGTTTGAAATCTCCGCCAAAACCGAAGAGGGGTTTGGGCCCTGGCTTGAATGGCTCCGGCAGCGGGTAAAAGAAAAAACAGGAAGATAAGGCTTAAAGGGGAGGGGAGCATGGAAAAAAAGAAAGCCGCCTTTGCCGGCACCTGGTATCCCGGCACGGCCCGGGAGTGTGAGACAGCCATCCTCCAATTTTTAAAGGAGGGTCAGGGCAGGCTTGCAGGGGAGTTTGTGGGCGGTATTGTTCCCCATGCCGGCTGGTATTATTCCGGCAGCATTGCCGCAAGGGTCATTGCCTCCCTTGCTTCTGGACAGGCAGACCCGAGGGCCGTTGACACGATTGTCTTGTTCGGGGCCCATATGCACCGGCAGTCAGAGCCCTTTATCATGACCCAGGGCTGGATTGAGACACCGTTTGGGGAGATTGAAGTGGACAAAGAGCTGGTGGAAAATATTGCCAAGGGGGTCAGTATCCGGCAGCGATCCCCCAACCAATTTCCCGATGAAAATACCCTGGAATTGCAATATCCCTTTATCCGCTATTTTTTTCCCAAGGCCAAAATCGTGGTTGCCGGTGTGGCCCCCTCGCGTTTTGCGGCCATAATCGGCGGCATGGCTGTGGCAGAAGCAGAACGGCTTGGTCGGAATATCCGCGTGATCGGTTCCACTGACCTGACCCATTACGGGCCGGATTTCGGGTTTGCCCCGGCAGGACTTGGAGAAAAATCAGTTGAATGGGTGACCGGCGAGAATGACAAAAATGCAATGGCAGCCATGAAAAAAATGGATGAAGCCGCCATCATTGCCCAGGGCCTGGATCATAAAAATATGTGTTGTGCAGGCGCCGTGGCTGCAGCGGTTGCCGCCTGCAAAAAACAGGGCGCAGTCAAGGCCATTGAACTTGACTACGCCACCAGTTTTGAGCGGTCCCGCTCGGACAGTTTTGTCGGGTATGCCGGAATTGTTTATGCCCGCTCCTGAATAAAGGCGACCGCCGCTCTGATCCGCAAAATGGTTTTTTCCCGGCCCAGGGCCAGCAGCATTTCGAATATGCCGGGACTCACGGTGGTTCCGGTGATGGCAACCCGCAGGGGTTGGGCAATTTTGCCGAATCCAAGTTGTGTGTCCTCCATGATCTGCTTGAAGACAATTTCCAGATTTTCCTGGGTATAATCCGAAACAGCTTCAATGGCATCGGCCGCCTTTGCCAGCATGTCGCAGGTTTCCGGCAGGAGAAATTTGCTGGCCGCCTTTTCATCATAGACAATAAAATCACGATAGTAGAAAGCGGCTGCCTGGGCCATTTCAACCAGGGTTTTACTTCTGGCCTGAAGGGTTTGGATCACCCCTTGGGTAAAAGCATCATTCTGGGCTTCGATGCCAAGGGCCGAAAGGTGAAACAGCAAATGGTTTCCCAATTCCCCGGGGGATTTGGACTGGATGTGTTTTGCATTCAGGGCGATAAGCTTGTCTGCATCAAACATGGAGGCGGATCGGCCCAGGTGTTCCAGGTCAAATTTTTCAATAAGGTCGGCCCGGTCAAAAAATTCCTGGTCACCATGGGACCAGCCCAGGCGGACCAGATAATTGATCATGGCATCGGGCAGAAATCCCATTTTTTGGTATTCACCTACGGACATGGCCCCATGGCGTTTGCTAAGCCGGGCTTTGTCCGCCCCCAGCACCATGGGGACATGGCCGAATACGGGCAGATCGGCACCCAGGGCCCGGTAGATCAATATCTGCTTGGGGGTATTGACCAAATGGTCATCTCCCCGGATGATGGTGTTGATACCCATGGTCAGATCGTCCACCACCACGGCAAGATTATACATGGCAACCCCATTGCTTCTCTGGATGATGAAATCGTCGATTTCAGCATTCTGGAAGGCCGTGTTGCCCTTGACAACGTCCTCAACAAGGGTGACGCCTGTGTCCGGGGTTTTCAGTCTTACCACCGTATTGTCGGCCTTGGGAAGATTGCGGTTCCGGCATTTGCCGTTGTACTGGGGGTTTTTACCGCAGGCCTTGGCCTGTTCCCGCATGGCCGTAACTTCCGAAGGGGTGCAGTCACAATAATAGGCATGGCCTGTTTCCACCATTTTTTCGATATGTTTATTGTAGATATCATATCGCTGGGTTTGAAAATAGGGCCCCTCATCCCAGTCTATTCCGAGCCATTCAAGGGATTCCAGAATGGCCGTAACCGATTCTTTTGTGGATCTTGCTTCATCTGTATCTTCAATTCTTAAAACAAATTTCCCCTTGGTTTTTTTTGCGTACAGCCAGTTGAACAAAGCGGTTCTGGCCCCGCCGATGTGGAGGTAGCCGCTGGGGGAGGGGGGGAAGCGTGTGACAATTGTATCCATATATTCTCCAAAATTAATAAAAAATATCATCTGTAAATTCGAGCCCTTAAGTATCACAAAACCAAGCATTGGGCAATAGAAAGGAGTTCAAGTCTTTAATGCCTTGACTATTTTTTGAAATTGGGGTAAATAAGTTTGTTTTATGTGTTTGGCGGATAGTAATGAAAAATCAAGTAAAATAGTATAGTTAGGAGAGAACAATGGCAGTTCCAAAGCAAAAGAGCTCAAAGGCAAGAGGCAGGAAAAGAAGGACACACTACAAAGTCAGCGCCCCGACAATAGGCGTTTGTCCGGAATGCCAGGAGCCCAAGCTTCCCCATGCGGCGTGCCCGGATTGTGGTGCCTATAATGGAAGAAACATCAAAGTCAAAGCAGACGAAGAATAAAAAAACCAGAAAAAGGGGTCTGTGTCATGACGATTGAAACCAAGGTAAGAAAAGTGATTGCGGAAAAGATTCCTGACATTGATATAGAAGATGTGGTGCCTGAGGCATCTCTGATTGAAGATCTGGGAGCAGACTCTTTGACAATTGTCGAACTTGTCATGTCCATGGAAGAGATTTTTGATATTGAGATTGATGATGACGCAGCCGAGACACTTATAACCGTCCAGGATGCCATCGATTTTATCAAATCAAAATCCTAAACAAGGAAGCATCAGCAATGGATAAAGAAAATGCCATTATCATTGGTAGCGACCATGCGGCTTTTGGATTGAAGGAAAAGATAAAAGGCCTTCTTTTGAGCAAGGGATTTCAGGTTGAGGATGCCGGTACTGACAATGAGGATTCGGTCAGCTATGTGGACTATGGGAAAAAAGTGGCCACAGCTGTTTCCACAGGTCGGTTTTCCAGGGGGATTCTGCTTTGCGGGACAGGGCTGGGCATGTCCATGGTGGCCAACCGCTTTCCCAAGGTTCGGGCAGCCCTTTGCTCGGATGTGTTTTCCGCACGCATGAGCCGGGTTCACAATGATGCCAATATCCTGGTGATGGGCGGACGGATGATAGGGGACACCCTGGCCTTTGAGTTGGTTTTGACCTGGCTTGCGTCGGGGTTTGAAGGCGGCAGGCATCTGGACCGGATAACGTCCATTGACCTTTAGGGTTTGATATTCTGATAACGGCACAAGCCTTAGGATCGCATCCTGAATTTCAGGGGGAAGCTAGGTATGGGAAGTATTGAGACAAGTGATCTGGAAATAGCCAGAATTATTGAAAAAGAATCGGTTCGCCAGGAATACGGGTTGAACCTCATCGCTTCTGAAAATACCGTAAGTTGTGCTGTGATGGAGGCCCAGGGTTCCATACTGACCAATAAGTATGCAGAAGGCTATCCCTCCAGGCGGTATTACGGCGGTTGCGAGTTTGTTGACCAGGCTGAAGAACTGGCCATTGAAAGGGCCAAACACTTGTTTGGCGTTGAATATGCCAATGTCCAGCCCCATTCCGGATCCCAGGCCAATATGGGGGTCTATTTTGCGTTCTTAAATCCGGGAGACCGGATACTGGCAATGGATCTGTCCCATGGGGGGCATCTTACCCATGGTGCCAGGGTCAGTTTTTCAGGCAAGCTATATGATTTTGCCCATTACGGGCTTTCTCCCGACACCCAGACCATAGATTTGAATCAAGTGGAGACCCTTGCCAAAAAACACAAACCAAAGATGATTGTGGCAGGGGCCAGTGCCTATCCCCGGATTATTGATTTTAAAGGGTTTGCCGATATCGCGGCATCTGCAGGTGCTGTTTTTATGGTGGATATGGCCCATATTGCAGGCCTTGTGGCCGGCGGTGTCCATCCGTCCCCCGTGGGGTTTGCCGATGTGATTACCTCAACCACCCACAAGACCCTGAGGGGCCCCAGGGGGGGATTGATCCTTTCTTCCGAAAAATACGGCAAACAGATCGGCAGTCAGATTTTTCCGGGTATCCAGGGCGGGCCGCTCATGCATGTGATCGCCGCCAAGGCAGTGGCATTCAAGGAAGCCCTTGACCCCTCATTTGCGGATTACCAGAAACAGGTAATTAAAAATGCCGCCGTCCTTGCCTCTGTGCTCATGGCGCGCGGTTATAAACTTGTTTCCAATGGAACGGACAACCATATGGTGCTGGTGGATTTCAGTCAACGGGAGATTTCCGGGAAAGAGGCAGAGGAACGTCTGGGCCGGGCCGATATCACGGTAAACAAGAATACGGTGCCCAATGAAACCCGTTCTCCCTTTGTGACTTCCGGTATCCGTATCGGAGTGCCCCTGGTGACCTCACGGGGTATGGGTGAAGATGCCGTCACAAAAATTGCCGGTTATATCTGTGATATTCTGGACGATGATGCCAATGTGGAAAAGGTGGCTGCAAGGGTAAAAGATCTCTGTCGTCAATATCCGCTCTATGCCAAGAGACCTACATGAAGAAAATCGATGCGGCCCCACTGGACCCCTTTCTCAGGCCTTCATGGCATGACCATTTCATGGGGATTTGCAACCGTGTGGCCAGCTGCGCCACCTCTACCCGGCCCAATGCCGGTGCAGTTTTTGGAAAGGAAAAACGACTCTTGTTCAGCTTTAACCCTAACAAGAGGCTGCCATGAAGTGCCCCTATTGCATCAATTTGAATACACGGGTGGTTGATTCCCGGCCGGGAAAAGTTGAGTTTGAAGTTCGCCGCCGCAGGGAGTGTCAGATTTGTGAGCGCAGATTTACCACCTATGAACGGGTGGAACAGGCCCCTGTTATGATCATCAAAAAAGATGGCCGCAGGGAAGAGTTTGACCGGGAAAAAGTGCTCCGGGGAATCCAGAAAGCCTGTGAAAAAAGAGCCATCAGTGTCAACCTCATCGAAGAAATGGTGGAGGTCATTGAGCAGGAACTGCGGGAAAGCAATGAGCGGGAGATACCCTCAAAAATTGTGGGCGAGAAAATCATCGAGGCCTTGAAGACCATAGATGATGT
>JAHIVS010000170.1 GCA_018816605.1 Pseudomonadota bacterium | reverse complement strand
GATGCTAAAGGTGGTGCCCGATCCAAATTCCGACCCAAATTCCGATCGGACGGATATCCGTCCCTTGTGCTGTTCAACATATTTTTTGATGTTGGCCATTCCATAGCCGGTTCCCTTGATATGATGTTTATAGGAACCGGTGACATCTTTGCTTCCCTTCAGGGTGAACCCCGGTTCGTAAATGTGATCCAGATGTTCAGGGGGAATCCCGCACCCGTTATCTTCAATTTCAAGGCAAATATATCCATCCAGACAATGGGTCCGAACAATGATTCTCGGGTGAGCCGCAAACCCCAGGGCATGGATTGAATTTTGTATCAAATTTACCACGGCATGTTCAACCATTCCCGGATCTGCCAGCAAATCCGGAACATCGGCATCTTCTTTGGTTATGAGCTCAATTCCTTCCAGATCCTTTTTCAGCAGATTCATCACCAGATCTATTTTTTTACCAATCCTGAAAAATTCCTGTTTGGGTTCCTGGTCCTTGGCAAAGGCAACCAGGTTCTTTGTTAAATTCTTTCCCCGCAGGGTTTGACCCAAAATCAATTCAAGGGTCTGGCTTATATTCTCATCCTTGCAGTCTAAAAGAGCAAGCTCTGAGTTCCCCATGATAACCCCTAAAATATTATTAAAATCATGGGCTATTTTCCCGGCGATCTGCCCGACCATGGCATGCTTCTCCCTCTCAACCGCATACCGTTCCGCGTTGATTTTTTCTCTTTCAGCCCGTTTTTGCACCGTAATGTCACGGGTGACGCCCAGAACGCCTTCGGGCTGATTGTCCGGCCCCTTAATAATTCTGGCATTGTTACTGGTCCAGATCAAAGATCCGTCTTTATGGCATTGTTCCATTTCAAAAATAACCGGCTCCCACCCGCCAGGATCACCCGCCTGGATCTGGGCAAGTTTTTCTCCTAGCATGGAGATGGCCCGTTCAAGGTCAAGGGGGGGGATTATTTCATCAATGGATTGTGCCATTGCTTCATCGGCCGTATACCCTCTTTGCTGATAGACCGAAGGACTGATGTAGGTCAGCTCAAGCGATAGAGTGGTGACCCAAATCACATCGGCAACATTCTCAGCGATCAACCGATACCGTTCCTGGGTTTTATAAAGCATTTCCCTTGCCCGACAATGTTCTTCGACCTCAAGTTTAAGGGAAGAGTTCAAGAGGGTCAGTTCATTGGTCCGTTCAAGCACCCGGCCTTCAAGCCGCTTTTTGGAATACACCAGGTGAAGGGTCAGTTGGAAAATAGCAAATAACATCACCAATGAAAACAGGACCACCCCTTCCAGATAGATGGTGTCACATTTCCAGACCGCCTCAATTTTACCGATGGGTTTCCCCCCATGGACCACGGTTGATACCAGGGGTACATCGGGGATAAGATGAAGAAAAATAAATGCGCGCTCGCTTAAGTTAAGGTCCTCCCCCATTGCCCGCTGAAATATTTCCCCCTGGGTATCTGTGACAACAAGGTATCGATAATTATGGGATTTGCAGGCAAGGGCGAGATACTCCGATGCCCCCTGGGGATTAAAATTCCAAAGGGCATCGGCAATGATCTGCCCATGTTCTTGAATTCGTTCCCCTGCCCTCGTGTGGGCATAGTGTTCATAGGAAATCACAAAAACTAAAAACAGAGCCAAAAACAAGGCTGCTGTCCTATAGGTGACTTTATGATCATTCAAGTTGTATTCACCTTTCATCCTATTCCTCACAATTGATCTTCTCAAATCCATCGTTCTCATAATCTTTGATGGCCCAATTAATCTGATCAATTACCTGGTTTTCCACCTGTTTACTGAAAAGAAGATAGCGCTTGTTCCCCCCGGGCATATTGAAAAACCGTATGGTTTTGAAATCTGTCTTTAAAAGTCCGGAGGTGACGGGCAATTGTGTCGCTTCCTCTTCTGAAATGAAAAAATAATCCGCGCCCCCGGAATGAATAATCTTGAGCATCCCGATATTTTCAGCGCTTGTCCGCCTTTGTCTGGGACCCAGCTTTAAAATCATTGTGTCCAATAATTTGCCATAGGAATACGTATTTTTTCTTAATAAAACCAGGTCCGGATTCAAAAGGATCTCTTCTATGGGCCCATTGGATATGAGTTGCGGATTATCTGCCCGGGCCAGGGCAATGAAGGGTTTATCCTGGTAGATGGGATGGGAATACCGGGCAAATTTTTCGCGTTCCGAATTTTTGAACCACCCGATGAGACAGGCCCTTGAGCGGTTCTCCCTTAGAATGTCCAGCTGACGCTTTGCCGGCGTTTTTTCCCAGCGAAAGGGGATGTTTGCCTGGTGGAATGCCCGTTTAACAGGATCGGCGCAGAGCCCGTAAACGCCCAGGGGGCCGGTCATATAATAGGGAGGCCTCTCGTGGTAATGGATGGTGATCACGCCATCTGCCGGCTTTTCCAGGGCAAGGGGAACAGAAGATGGCTCCCCGTGGGGGATAAATCCCCTTCCAAACAACAGGGCAACGGCGATTCCCAAACACAAGAATGGAACCCGCCCCCCTTTAAACCGCATCATGGATAAATTTTTCCTTCCATATCCCCTCAATCCAAAAAATTCAAAAACCTGAAGACAAATTTCCAATTATATTCAACAATTTCCTTAAGATATAAAACATAACCAAACAAGGCAAATCAAATTTAACAAATTGTATCAACCATACTATTGACCCACTCAAAAACGATATCAGACGAGCAACCTTTTCTTTGCCCGAAGCTTTGACTTTGTTGAATGCTTTTGAAATCACCATACAAATGCTTAATTTTCATCCTACACACAAAACTTTACTGTTGCCCTAAAAAACAAGAACCGATAATGTATCCTACCTTGAATAGGCAGGAGGCTCCGATGTTCGACTTCAAAATACTGGTACCCGTTGATTTTACGTGCGAGAGCGAACTTGCTGTTGATATGGCCCTTGAAATTGGTAATGCACAACAAGCCGATATCGACTTGTTACAGCATCCCCCCTCTGCCTGTGTGCACTTGAAATGTTCATTCATAAACAGGATCTATTTTTTTTAGCCATGGTAACTGCAATAAATAAATTCATGAATCAGCCGTTGATGCCGGGCAGGATTCTACTTGGTTTCACCGGCATCATCTTGTTCCGAACGTTTCTGGAGGTCTTTTCCCGGAAGCACTCGCTTTTCCTGTGGGATGACTTCTACCGGGTCTTGATGTATTATCTCCATCCGTACATTTCCTGGCTCTCCCTGTTTGCCTCCATTGCTTTCCTGATAGCTTTCTTCATGGGGTTGCGTTACCGGGAAAGCGTTTTGTTCACCCTGCTGTTTTCTCCTCTCATCCTAATCGTGCCGATTATCGATACCATCCTTGGCAAAGGCCATGCCGGCGCCGTCAAATACGGTGAGAACTTCGATGCCTTTTTGTACGAATTCACGCATCTTTTCGATCCCTTCGCCTCAATCGCTATGGTGACAACGGGGGTGCGCCTGGAGGTGTTTCTGGTTGTGACAGGATGCCTTTTTTTCGGTCTCTTCGTTTTCAAAAAGGGATTCCTGCGCTCCTGCACTCTTGCCCTCTCGATCTATACGGCAATTTTCATGTTCGGCTACCTCCCGGCAATCTACACTCTGTGCTGCTGGGGGCCCGATACCATCGAATCACTTTCGGCCACGGGCATCCTTTTTGAGCAGGTCTTGTTTTTTCTCTATCTCATCCCGGTTGCCGTAATTGCCATCCTGACCGGCACTCTTCTCATTTGGGAAAAGGGCGGTTTAAAACCCTCTGACCTCTTGATCCCGGCTACGGGATTTATCTCCCTTGCCTTGGTTGTCGGTGGTTTTTTCCACACGGCCGGATGGTTAGAACTCACAGACCGGATTATCAATCCCGGCGACCTTTTTAAACTCGTTACGGCTGTTCTTTCACTGTACCTGCTATTGCTGACCGAAAAGCTGCGCGCCGGCAATCGTGCCATAGGGGCAAGGCCGGTTCTCCTGACGCTGTCCGCAATCTTGGGGGGAACGGCGGCGGCAGGTTTCATCCTGTTCTGGCTGTTGATTGCCTCGGTGATCTTTCTGTACGGCCACCCGCCCTTTGAACTGCGGCGGATTCCCGTCATCCGGCATTTTGGTGAACCGCTAATTAGTGTGACCACGCTACTTGCAGGGACATCCCTGATACTCCCCTATGGCCCCTGGCGACCTTTCGACGGGAAGGGAACGATGCTTTTGCTGCTGTTCCTTGCCGTGGCAGCCGTCTCTATCGGCGTGCATCATGGGAAGTTGCGATCTGATCCCAGCCGAAATATATTATAAACACTCCAAAAACAGAAAATAACGCTTACCTTGAATGAAAAGCTATCTTTCCATTGGGTTCCATTATATGTAGAACAGTAAGCGAATACAGTAAACGAAAAGGAGAAATGAATATGAAGAAAAAACTGATGTTGTGTCTGGTGGTCGCTGGTGCTCTGTCGGCCGGTTTTGCGGTTTCTGGTTTTGCTACATCTTCTATCGAACCCTTCGCCTGCAAATGCGAGGGACGTACTATCGATAATGGGCTAGATTGGTTAAATACCAAAGAAGATGGTTGCGGAGACGGCTTTGTAGGTGGCAAGCAGGAAGCGATCAAAAATTATATTACTCAACCGTACGTCTTCATGTCATATAAGTATTACAAGCCCATTCTAGATGACGAAGTAGAGTCAAACTACGATCCGGATTCGGGGTGGCGCTGTGTCCATAGGAAAGAATACTAAGGGCAGTGGTTGCGATTGCAAGCGCCACCGGGGGCGGTAGAGGATGGTGAACGGGACGCAAATACTTCGGGCAAAAGGAGTGGGTCGGTTGATCGTGGAGTTTCTTTATCCGAGCAGGCTCCTGTTCTATCTATGGCTGCTCTTATTCGGGTTTCTCCATACCGCCCAGCAGGCGGGCCCATTGTCGAGGTTCTTTGCTTTGGAGGAACTGCTTCAACTGGCTTTCGCCGTCTGTTCCATCACCCTGTTGTTTGCGTATGCGAAGATCATCAACGACATTCATGATCTGACCATCGACCGCATCTCCAACAACAAACGTCCCTTGGTCAAGGGTGTCATCAGTGAAGACGGGGCGCGCAAGTTGGCCTCGATCCTGCTGATACTCTCTGCCGTTCTGGCAATTCCAGTCGGGATCAGCTTCTTTTTTCTCTTTTTCTTAATATGGGGGCTTTCGTATCTCTATTCAGCACCGCCCATGCGCTTGAGGCGCTTCTGGCCCGTCGGATCTGTGACCCTTGCCCTGATCGGGGGAGGCGTTTTTATAGCCGGGACGTGTATCTTCAGGCCGAACGGCTTCGCCACCGTCTGGGTGGATAAGGAAATCATCGGCTATCTGCTGGCAGCCTTTTTCGTTCTCTGTCAGATAAAGGACCTGAAAGATATCGAGGGAGACCGTGCGGCAGGGGTAGTTAATCTCTTCGGACGCGTTTCCTATCCCAGGATGCTTGCCTTGATCCTTTACGGCTGTTTTCTGGGGATGGCGTTTCTTCTAGCAACCCGCGTCGGTGTAGAAATGGGAGCAACCGTGGCGGGAATAGTGGTTTGTGCTGCTACTGCACTGTTCATGGCCGTGCGAACACGAGAACTTGCCGGACTGGACCGGTTGTTTGTCCTTTCATTTTTATTTCTCATGTATCTGTCAGGGGCATGGCTCTTTCATTGTCTGGGAGCCTATAGGACTTAGAGAGCACAAAAAAATGCTGTGTGGTGGTGAATATGAAAGGGGGACAATGATTGACAAGTTCTTTCCACCCATGCTACTTTCGACGCAAGAAACCAGTGCAAAATGCAGTGATCCGCCGAAAAGTATCCATGATTTTGCTTGGCATTTAAAAATAACTTAAGGATATAGTTTAACCTTAATATTTAAACAAAGAGTTGTATGGATATGCTCCAGGTAAAAGGTGCCACAAAACTGTATAATGGTCAGGCCATTTTTTCCGATCTGGATCTATCGGTTGCACCGGGACAGTTTAAGGTGATGGTGGGCCCTTCCGGATGTGGCAAAAGCACCCTGTTTGACGGGCTGACCGGCGTCATGGGTCTGGACGGTGGAAACATACGCTGGAAAGACACGACCGTTTCCCACCTGGGGCGCCATGCCGCCTATATGCAGCAAAAAGATCTTCTACTACCCTGGTTTTCCCTGCTGGACAATGCCCTGTTACCGTCCAGAACCGGCGGACAAAAGATGAACCAGGCAAGATCCATTGCCCAAAAGTTATTTGTCCGTCTGGGACTTACCGGGTATGAATCCCATTCTCCCCACGAGGTCTCCGGGGGCATGCGCCAGCGCTGCGCCCTTGTCAGAACCCTGATGTTCAACCGGGAGCTGATCCTGCTGGATGAACCGCTGTCCGCTCTGGACGCCATTACCCGGCAAAGCCTGCAATCTTTGTTATTGCTGCTCCAGACCGAATTCAAAAAAACCATTCTCATGATCACCCATGACATCGAAGAGGCGCTGCTTCTGGCCGATGAAGTCTGCCTGCTCAGCCCCCAGCCCATGGTCATCAAGGAGCGATTCATACTGGATCAGCCAAAGCCACGGCATTTCAATGATCCGGATCTGGTGGAGATCAAAGCGTACATGCTGACACAGCTTGAGGGAGACGCCATCTGTGAAGCGGGCTAATTTAATTGCCCCGGCCCTGGTGATCCTGATGCTGGGATGCTGGGAAGGGGCCGTCCATTTCTTAGAAATACCGGTTTTCATACTGCCCCCCCCCTCCAGTATATTTGCCACAGCCGTCATCAAGGCCCCCCTGATTCTGCCCCATGCCGCCACCACCCTGTCTGAAATCATTCTGGGGATCATTCTGGCACTGGCAACGGCCATCCCCCTTGCCATCCTCATGTTTGCAAACCCCAATCTTGAACGAGGACTGGCCCCGTTTCTGGTGGCCTCCCAGGCCATCCCGGTGTTTGCCATCGCCCCCTTGCTGGTGGTGTGGATGGGATACGGGATTGCCTCCAAGGTATTCATGGCCTGGATCATCATTTTTTTCCCCAT
>JAHIVS010000169.1 GCA_018816605.1 Pseudomonadota bacterium | reverse complement strand
TATACTCCTCTTTGATGGGGATTCCAGATGATTTTATGCAGTTGAAGAGAGAGTCTGGCCGGCAGCCGGTCTTCTAAAATCCAGGCAGCAAGGCTTTCCGGGGTGACCTGACCGGAGACCGGGGACAGATGGGTTAATGCACCGGGCCTTTTGGGCAGGTTCTCCCGAAGCATGGCCCTGGCAAATTCATAGTCCTGTCTGGACCCGATGACAAATTTGATTTCATCCCTCTGGGTCAGATAGTTCAGGTTTTCATATAAAAAAGTGTCCGCCTCATTGCTGGAAGGGCATTTGATGTCCAGAATCCGGATACAGCAAGGATCAATGTCCCGGATGCTCAGGCTGCCGTTGGTTTCCAAAAGCACCTGGAAATTCAAGGCAAGCAGTCGGGATATCAGCTCGGGTGTTTGGGGCTGGAGCAGGGGTTCTCCGCCCGTAATTTCCACCAGGCCGCAGTCAAAGCTTTTGACCTGCTCGATAATTTTTCTTATGGGCATGGAAATGCTCTCGTCTCTGGCATAGCCTGTGTCACACCAGGTGCAGTTCAGATTGCACCCGGCAAGCCGGACAAAGGTGCAGGCAATTCCTGTAAAGGTTGATTCCCCCTGGAGACTATAAAAAATCTCACACACATTAAGTGACACTTATAGCTCCTGGTAGGAAGAGCCGCACCCCGGGCTTTCAAACACCATTACCCGGGTCACCTTGATATGCTCGGTGTTCAGGCGCAGTGACAATTCCTTGTAGATGAGTTTTGACAGGTTTTCCGATGTGGGATTGATGCTGCCGAATTCCAGGATTTCGTTGAGATTGGTATGGTCCAGCTTGCTTAAAACATCCTTGACCACCCCTTTGACGTCCCGGAAATCAATGCCGATGCCCAGTTTGTTGAGTTTTGTGCACTGGATATAGGCTTCAACAATCCAGTTGTGGCCATGGATTCTGGAGCAGTTCCCATCATATCCCTTTAGGGCGTGGGCTGCTGCAAAATGATCTTTTACATAAATTTCATACACACCCGGCATAGCGTCTCCCATGTATGGAAATGGTTTTTCTTAAATTACAGACGCAACTTTCGGAGTCGGTTGATTTTACAAGACCCGTTCCTTCAAAGTCGAAGTCCGAAAGTTGAGTTACAGATAATACCATAAGCTTGGTTCTGAGTCAAAAAAGTCAAGGGTCTATTTTGGTTCAGATAAATTTTTGCAAAAAAAAAGCCCCTCAATGGATTGAGGGGCATTGTAATTTTTTGGTAGCGACGCAGAGAATCGAACTCCGGACCCTGCGGATATGAGCCGCATGCTCTAACCATCTGAGCTACGTCGCCAAAAAACCCGAAACATATATCATGACTTTAAGCAGCTTGTCAAATATTATTTTTTTTGCTGCCGCTTAAAAGCCCACCACTTCAACCGTAAAATTTTCCAGATTGTCCGGCAGGTCTGAAAAGACAAGCATAAACGGGACAAATCCTCCCGGTTTTACGTTTACATTTGAATTGTGGGCCCCTTCCCTGAGGGTCAAGGCTTTGTCTATGTCCATTAGAGTGCCGGTTTTCAGTATCTCCTCGGCAATGACATTGCCGCAGAATGCAACCTGGGTTTTGGCTTTGACCTTGCCCTTTGTAATCAGGGTCCCTTTGACCTGAATATGGCTGTAGGGGATGTCTGCCGGGTTTTCAATCCGCCCTGTTATGACGAACAATTCTCCGGCCACATCATTGGAAATAAATCGGCCATTGACACTGGCTTCGTTGGGAATGGGTTTGGGAGCCGGTTTTGCCGGTGCTTCCTTTTTCAGATAGTGCTCTATGAACGGTATCCTGACATCCGACAGATAGGGAATCTTATACCCCAGGCCAATGCTGAGGACATAGGCGCCTGCCACAAGGACAAAGAGCAGCAGAAACAGCATGGCAGGTGCGCCCATGGAAGATTTTTTTCTTTTCTTTCGTTGCTGGCCGGAATACAATTCCGGTTCTCCCTGGTCAAAGGCAGCAATTCCTGCATTTTCCATCAGGGATCTGGGTTCGGCCGGGGCCAGCCTGTTTTCGGGCCCTGGCGCTTCTGATTCACCGGCCTCATCTTTCGGGGCCGGGGCCGGATCATGGTCCTGCTCCTGATATGGGGCCTGATCCAGGTCCGGAAAAGTATCTTCCGGCTCTGTATCCTGGTCCAGGACCAGGTCATAGGAAGAAAAATCTTCCGTTGGCTGGAGTGGCGGCCCTCCGGATTCCCCGTCATCTGCTGCCGCATCGAGGTCTTCAAAGTCCTTTTCATCAAAGGTCAGATCAAGATCCGCTTCATCCGTGGAGTTTTGGTCGTCTGTCTCCATTTTAAGATCGGGAAAGGTCAATTTCCGGTCATCCGGCTCTTCAGGTTCAAAGGCCAGATCCAGGTCGTCTTGCCCGGGTCCGGTTTCTTCAAAAACCAGGTCTGCATCCGGGTCGTCCTGGAAAGAAAGATCCGCCTCGGAGGCATCTTCGTCATCGGTTCTATCGTCTGCCTGGAGGCTGTGGGAATCCGGACCCGGCGTGTCAAATTCCATGCTGTTAAAATCGGCCGGATCTGTTGAACCGGCCATGTCCAGGTCAGAATCATCAAATTCAATATCGCTGTCGTCAAAGTTCAGCTCATCTTCTTCAAACCCAGAGGTTTCCGGTTCCGCTTCAAAGCTGATTTCAATATCGGCCGGCTGTTTTTCAGGTGCGTTGATCCCAGGGCCCGGGTCGTTGAAATCCAGGTTGTCCTCTCCTGTTTCAAAATCCAGGTCCTCTATTTCAAAATCCAATTCCTTGTCATCAAAGTCAAAATCTGGGGTTTGACCTTTAAGGTCTTGCGTCTTAAATTCATCAGGGTCATCGTTTTCAGAAAAGTCAAATTCGATTTCTTCCTGGGCCACGGCTGGGGAAGGGGGCAGGACAGGGGGAAAGGCTGTGAAAACATGCTGGCACAAGCTGCACCGGACTTTTGAACCCCCAGCCTTTAAAATAGATTCGTCAAGGTTAAAGCGTGTTGAACACTCTTGGCAGGTAATAATCATTGCGCTTCCCCTTATTATTACAATTTCAGATCATAGATTGCAGGCAAATTTCTGTATTTTTCATTATAATCAAGTCCATAGCCGACAATGAACCCTTTTTCAAGTGAAAAACAGGAATAACTTACATCGATATCCACCTCCCGGCGTTCGCGTTTGTCAATCAGGGAGCAGATCTTGACCGAGCGGGGATCCAGGAGTTGGACAAACTCAACAATCTTGGACAGGGTGTGCCCCGTGTCCACAATATCTTCCACCAGGAGAATATCCCGGCCTTCCAATTCCAGGTCCGGCTGTTTGGTAAACACAATCTGTCCTGTGGACACAGTCCCCTCATAGGAAGATGCGCCGATCAGGTCAATTTCATGGTCAATGGAAATTTTTCGGGAAAGGTCTGCCAGAAACATGAAGGAGCCTTTTAAAACACCGATTAATACAAGGTCCAGGTCTCTGTAGTCTTTGGAAATCTGTTCCCCGGTTTCCTGGACCCTGACTTTGATCTCTTGTTCGGAAATCAAGGGGATAAATTCTGGCATTTGGTTTATAATCCTGTTTTTTCAAGTTCTTTGATAAGGTCTTTCTGCTTTTTGTCCAGTTCTTTGGGCATGGATATATTAATCACAACAAAGAGATCTCCGCAACCCTTTCCTTTTATATCCGGAATGCCGTGACCGGGCAGTCTCATCTTGGCCTTGTGGTTTGTTCCCAAGGGCAGGGTCAGGCTGATGATTTTCCCTGCCGGGGTGGTGACCTGAATTTTTTCGCCCAGAAGCGCCTGGGACAGCCGCACCTCCCGGATAAGGGAGATGTCATTGCCCTCAATGGTAATGTCCTCCGGGGTAATGGGGCTGGATTTGATATACAGGTTTCCGGCCGGCCCACCGTTGGGGCTTGCCTCTCCTTTCCCGGCCAGGCGGATTTTTTTTCCCTGGGTCAGCCCTTTGGGGATTGTGACCTCAACCGCTTTGGCAATCCCGCCCTGGCTGATGGTAATGGTTTTTTTGGTGCCGTTTAGGAGTTCACCAAGGGTCAGGGGCAGTTCATATTCGAGATCCTTGCCCTTTACCGGGGCCTGCTGCCGGCTGCGTTGTCCTCCCATGTTCTGGAAGAACGGGTTTCCCCCCATGCCCGAAAAACCGCCCCTGGAACCGCCCCGGCCCCCACCAAAACCGAATTCCTTTAAGATATCCCCCATATCAAAGTTTCTGAAAATATCTTCCTGGGAAAACCGCTGCTGAAAATCGGCAGACCCATAGGTATCATATTGGTTGCGTTTTTCAGGATCACTCAGAACAGCATAGGCTTCGCTGAGTTTTTTGAATTTGTCTTCAAGCGCCTTGTCCCCGGCGGTTTTGTCGGGATGGTATTTTAATGCCAGTTTTCTGTATGCTTTTTTTATTTCATCTGCACTGGCTGTTTTGCTGATGCCCAGAAGGCTATAATAATCATCGGCCATGTCTGATTCCCCGTGTTTGATAAATGCAATTATTCAAGCTGTTTGTGGGCTAAATGATAAGTTTTAACCTGCCCAAGTCAAGCGTTTTTGTTATTTTTTTGAAAGGCGGAGATCGCCACCATTAAAACCGAAATGGCCGCCGGTGTCATGCCGTCGGTCCGGGATGCCTGGCCAAGGGATTGGGGCTGTATGAGGGCCAGTTTTTCCCTGAGCTCATTGGAGAGACCATGGGCAGTGGCATAGTCAAACTCTTTCGGGATCCTTATCATTTCCAGGTCTTTGAATTTTTTAATTTCATTGAGCTGGCGCTGGATATAGCCTTCATATTTGATTTCGATTTCCACCTGGGTTCGGGCCCTGGCATTTATGGGTTCAGGGGAGGGGCAGATTTCTTTTAACGCATCATAGGAAAGCTCCGCCCGTTTCAGCAATTGTTCAAGCTTCACGCCGTTTGAAATGGGATTGGTCTTGTGAGCGGCAAGGAAAGCATTGACCCCATCACTGGGTTTGATCACCGTGTTCTTAACCCGTTCAATTTCCCTTCGGGTCTGAACTGCGATTTCAGTGCACAATTTAAGGCGCTCTTTGTCAATGAGTCCGTAATCATATCCTATCTGGGCCAGTCTCAGGTCTGCGTTGTCTTCGCGCAGCAGCAGACGGTATTCTGCCCGGGAGGTGAACATGCGGTAGGGTTCCTGGGTCCCCCGGGTCACAAGGTCGTCCACCATTACCCCCATATAGGCCTGGGATCTGTCCAGAACAAAGGGGGCTCTTTTCTGCACCCTGCAGGCGGCATTGACGCCTGCCCACAAGCCTTGGGCCCCTGCTTCTTCATAGCCCGAGGTCCCGTTGATCTGGCCGGCCAGGAAAAGACCGTTCATTTTTTTGACTTCCAGGCCCTGGGTGAGTTCCAGAGGGTTGACATAGTCATATTCAATGGCGTAGGCCGGCCGCATGATCTGGGCCTGCTCCAGTCCTTTGACAGATCTTACGATCCGGTATTGGATATCAAGGGGCATGCTGTTTCCAAGGCCGGACGCATAGATTTCCTTTGAATCAATTCCTTCATATTCCAGGATGACGTGGTGGCTGTCCCGTTCGGGAAATTTGACGATTTTATCTTCAAAGGAAGGGCAATACCGGGCAGACCTGCCCTTGATCTGCCCGCCATAGAGGGCCGAAAACTGAAGGTTCTGCCGGATGATTTCATGGGTGGCAGGATTGGTTTCCCCCATGAAACTCGGGAGCATGGGCGTTGTGATCGTTCGGGTGGAAAAGGAAAAGGGCTTGGGAACATCGTCTGACCCGTGGACATTAAATTGGGAAAAATCGATGCTGTCTGCGTGGAGTCTCGGCGGGGTTCCGGTTTTCATCCGGCCCATGTTAAGGCCGATTTGCCCGAGGGTTTCGGCAAGACCGATGGATGCAAATTCTCCGGCCCGTCCGGCAGCTATCTGGACGGGGCCGATATGGACCGTGCCCCGCAAAAAGGTACCCGTGGCAATGACCACGGCGCTTGTTTTGTATTCAAATCCGGTCTGGTCAATGATGCCCGCAATCCTTTGGTCCTCAAGAACCAGGGATTGCACCATGGCCTGCTTCAGGTCAAGGTTGGGAGTGCTTTCAAGGACAGTCTTCATATTCCGTGAATACAGGGACTTGTCGTTCTGGGTCCGGGTGGAGTGAACCGCAGGTCCTTTCCGGGTGTTCAGGGTCCGGTACTGGATGGCCGAAGAATCCGAGATCCTGGCCATCTGGCCGCCCAGGGCATCTATTTCCTTTACCAGCTGTCCCTTTGCCATGCCGCCGATGGAAGGGCTGCAGGGCATGGCGGCAATCTTGTCCATGTCAATGGTCAGTAAGAGGGTGCTGCACCCCATTCTTGCCGCGGCAAGGGCAGCCTCGCACCCGGCATGGCCGGCACCGATCACAATGACATCATAGGTCTTTTTGCAAAAATTCATAACCGTGTACTATAGGAGTTCCCATGGGTTTGGTCAAGATGCGATGCTATTAATTTTTATACCGACATTTTGGCCAGCTTGTTGGCCCAGTCAATGGCGCTGCAATAGGCTTGTTTTGTTTTTATGGTATCAAGCCCCAGCTGATTGATCATGGTATCGCTTTGTTCAAATGCCGCTTCCTCAAAAAGGCGTGCCAGTTTCAAGAGGGGAACATATTCGTTGTTGTCCACCATGCAAAGGGCGCCTTTGAGCTTGTCGGCAAGGGGCAGGTATTTTACAACCTCGGCCATGGGCTGGTTCAGCAGCGCATCCAAAAGGGAAAACATGCCCAGCAGGAACAGGGAGTCCGGTTCAAATCCCCAGAAATCATGGGCCAGGCCCACCTGCTCTAAAAATTTTCCCCTTTGGGCGGAAAGAAAGATCAGTTCCGGTGCGTGCCGGTTCTCCGAGACTTCGGCAAGGAGCACCACCCGGAGCCATGTTTTCAGGTTTTCCCATCCCAGCATGGTAATGGCATCTTTGATGGAATCCACTTTTCTCCGGACCCCGAATGAAGCGGAGTTCAGATAGGAGAGCAGGCGGAAACTGATGGCGACATCGGCCTGGATGGTGACGGCAAGCTTTGAAAAATCAGGGTCTTTCTGCTCTATGGCTTTCAAGAGTTCAAATTTGGAAATGGTTCCGGACACTATTTTTTTAACGGAGATATCCTCGGGCTGTTTGAAAAAAGAGCCCTGGAAAAAAGAAAACCCCGCTTTCTGGCAGATGTCGAATCGGGTCTGGCTGTCCACCTGGTTCGCCAGCATCACAGCGCCATAGTCTGCGGCTTTGCTGCAAATCTCCACAAGGTCGGGCAGCACCTGGTTTGAAATATCCATACAGATAATGTCGGTCTGCCCGAAAATTGCAGGAGATTTTCCATGGTTTTTATTCCAGGTGATTGTCATCTGGTATCCATCCTGCTGCAGCTTGGAAAGGGCCTTGACGTGCAATTCCGAAAGACTGGACGGGTCTGGGATTTTAACGGCCGTGCGGCCCGGCGGAAGGGTATAGGGAAGGTTGTCCAGTATATTTTTCCGGGAAAAATTCACCATGATTTTTTTTTCCCTGTCCATTGTCTGGTCAAGGGCAAGGGAGGTGCCTGACATCAGATCCGGCGTGATCCGATTGCTTGGGCCTGACGTTGATCCTTGATCCCCATCGGCAGAATAATAGACCAGTTCATATCCCCAGAGATTTTTTTTGCCGTCAAATATCGGGAGCCTGGCAAAGGTCACTGGGTTCAGATTGGGGTCGTTTGGGTTTGGTTTCATCACTCCTCCGTGTCCATATAATTTAAACTATTTAAGGAAGCGGGACAGCCTTCCAGATATCTCTGGCATATTCCCGGACCGCCCTGTCACTGGAGAATTTTCCCATGTTGGCTGTGTTCAGAATGGACATCCGGGTCCACTGGCTCTGGTCCCGATAGGCCATGGCAACTGCCTGCTGGGTTTTGGAATAGGCAGCAAAGTCCGCCAGCACCAGATAATAATCTCCCTGGTCCACGAGGGACCGGACAATGGGTTTAAACAGTCCCGGGTCATGGGGTGAAAAAAAGCCTGAATCAATCATGTCAACCACGCGTTTGAGTTCCGGGTCTTCTTCATACACCCTTCTCGGGTTATACCCTTCCTGTCTTTTCTTAACGACTTCGTCTGCCTTGAGCCCGAAAATAAAAATATTCTCCGCTCCGACTTCTTCCATGATTTCCACGTTGGCACCGTCCAGGGTGCCAATGGTCAAAGCCCCGTTCAAGGAAAATTTCATATTTCCGGTGCCCGAGGCTTCAAGACCGGCGGTGGAGATCTGCTCGGAAATGTCGGCTGCGGGAATGAGTTTTTCCGCCTGGGAAATGCAATAGTTGGGCAGAAAGATGACACTGAGTTTTCCCCGGGTCAAAGGGTCCTGGTTTATGGCCTGGGAAACAGAGGTGATCAGTTTGATGATCAGCTTTGCCTGGGCATAGGCAGGTGCGGCCTTGCCGGCAAAGAAGAAACTGCGGGGAACGTCCGGGGTGCTTTTGTTTTCGCGGATCTGGTTGTACAGATGAATCACATGAAGAATATTGAGCAGCTGTCGTTTGTATTCATGCATGCGTTTTGCATGGATATCGAACAGGGTATGGGGGTTCACCCCCAGTCCTGTTTTCCGCAATGTATACCGGGCAAGGCGTTTTTTGTTTGCAAGCTTCACCTGTTGCCAGAGCAATTGAAAGGAGGCATCATCGGCCCGGGGGATCAGCTGCTTGAGAAGGTCCAGATCTGCAACCCAGTCAGGACCGATCACAGAGGTGATAAGATCTGAAAGGCCCGGGTTGGATTGATACAGCCATCGCCTGGGGGTGATTCCGTTGGTGATGTTTTTTATCCGGCCGGGATACACCCGGTTGAATTCTTTGAAAAGGCTTGCCTTTAAAATGGTGGAATGCAATGCGGCAACCCCGTTGACCGTATGGCTTCCGATGATGGCCAGATGGGCCATGCGGATCCGTCGCTCATTTCCTTCGGAAATAATGGACAGCCAGGTGGATAAATTGGGTTCATCGGGGTAGTCCTTTGCCAAGGCCTCAAGAAAGCATTTATTGATTTCATAAATGATTTCCAGGTGTCTGGGCAGCAATCGGCTGAACAGATCCACCGGCCAGGTTTCCAGGGCTTCGGGCAATACGGTATGATTGGTATAGGCAAAGGTTTTCCGGCAAATGTCCCAGGAGGTGTCCCAGGCCAAGCCGTGCTTGTCCATGAGCAGCCGCATCAGTTCCGGAATGGCAACGGCCGGGTGGGTGTCATTGAGCTGGATGGCGGCCCAGTCGGAAAATGCATCAAAAGACTGGTGGTCGATTAAATATTGATGGATGATATCCTGCAAGGTGGCTGAAACAAAAAAATACTGCTGTTTGAGCCGCAGTTCCCTGCCTTTTTCAATGGCATCATTGGGATAAAGGACCTTGGAAATGGATTCGCTCAGCACTTTTGCCTCTGCCGCGCCGATATAGTCTCCCCGGTTGAAGAATTCCAGGTCAAAGGCCCGGCTGGAGGTGGCGGTCCACAGCCGCATGTTGGTGACAAATTCGTCTCCAAAGCCCGGCACCATGAGATCACAGGCCATGGCCATGACATCCTCTGTGTTCACCCAGTGAAAGCGGCGGTTTCCGTGAATATCGGTGTAGGGTTCGGACCGGCCGTAAAATTTGATCTTGTGGACGTTTTCAAAGCGGATGATTTGCCAGGGGTTACCCCGCCGCATCCAGTTATCGCTTTTTTCCTGCTGATATCCATCGTTCAGAACCTGGTAAAAAATGCCGAAATCATAGCGGATCCCATATCCGTAACCCGGCAGCCGCAGCCGTGCAATGGAATCCATATAACAGGATGCCAGCCGTCCCAGGCCGCCGTTTCCAAGCCCAGCATCCCATTCTTCCTCTTCAAGGGCATTCAGGTCAAAGCCAAGGTCTGCCAAGACGCTTCGGGCAAGGTCCTCCAGGCCGAGGGAAATCAGGTAATCTTTTAGAAATCTTCCGGGCAGAAATTCAAGGGAAAGATAAAATACCCGCTTGGACAAATTCTCCCTGCACGCCTTCTGGGTGTTGATCCATCGATCGATCAACCGGCCTTTTAAACTATAGGCCAGCCCCATATAGCAGGTGTACCGGCTCATTTCTTCTGGATCAAGGCCAAGGTTGCACCGAATATTATGGAAAATTTCCTGTTTTAGTTGTTCTGCCGCAGAACTCTGGCTTAACTCCTGGGTATGTGTTATATCCATTCTGAGACCCTTTATAGTGAAATGGTTATGCCTTGCCGGCCGATCCCAGAACATGTGTGTTCTTGTGGATATAAAGCTGCTTTAATGATTCTCTGGCAGGGCCCAGATATTTTCTGGGATCAAATTCCCCGGGGGATTCAAAAAAGACCTTTCGGATGGCGGCTGTCATGGCCAGCCTGCCGTCTGAATCAATATTGATTTTGCTCACCGAGAGTGCTGCGGCTTTTCTGAGCTGCGCTTCCGGAATACCAATGGCATTGTCAAGATTCCCGCCGTACTGATTAATGGTGTTCACTTCTTTTTGCGGAACGGAAGAAGAGCCGTGGAGCACGATGGGAAAATGGGTCAGCCGTTTTTCAATCTCGTGGAGAATTTCAAATTTCAGGGGGGGCGGAACCAGCTGCCCCTGTGCATTTTTAGTGCATTGTTTTGGCGTGAACTTGTTGGCCCCGTGGGAGGTGCCGATGGAGATGGCCAGAGAATCCACCCGGGTTCTGTTGACAAAGTCCTCCACCTGGGCCGGGTTGGTGTAGGTGGACGCTTCTGCCGCCACATCGTCTTCAACACCGGCCAGCACGCCCAGCTCTCCTTCAACCGTTACGTCATATTGGTGGGCAAAGGCAACCACCCTGGCCGTAAGCTCAACATTCTGTTCATATCCATGGTGGGAGCCGTCGATCATAATAGAAGAGAATCCCATCTCAATGCAGTTTTTGCACAATTCAAACGTATCCCCATGGTCCAGGTGAAGGGCAATGGGGATATCGCCCCCCAATTCCTTGGCATATTCGACCGCTCCCTGGGCCATATATCGTAAAAGGGTCTGGTTGGCATATTTTCTGGCTCCGGAGGAGACCTGAAGAATCACCGGTGATTTTGTCTCCACACAGGCCTGGATGATGGCCTGGAGTTGCTCCATGTTGTTGAAATTGTAGGCAGGAACGGCATACCCGCCCGTTACCGCCCTGGCAAACATGGTTCGGGTATTTACAAGCCCTAGGTCTTTATAATTTATCATGGTTTTTCCTTATGTCTGGTAGAAGGGTTGTGATTTTTTTTGGTGCTCTTGTCATATGCGGATCAATGAATTTTCACAGTCTCCATAGGAAGAGTAGAGATAGGTATCTGCACCGGGGTCATTTCCCCATGCGATTTGGTCAAAACAATACCTGAATTGATATTGCCTGCCTGTTTCAAGGTCAAGGGTCGCAACAAAGCCTCCATCCTTAAGGGGCTTCATGGGGTTTGCTGTTTTGTTCCAGTCATTAAATTCACCAACAATGGAAACATGTTTTGCATTCCGGGCTTCTTCCATGGAAAGCCTGAATGTCGTTTTACAGATCGGCCGGGTTTTTAAGTATTGTTTCTTAATGCTCATGTTTTGCCTCTCCTTGACTTTAATAATCAGTTGCCATTGCTGAACAGGCCCTTCTTGCGAAGACCTGGAAACCGTTAACGGCTATAGCCCGGCTTGCGGGCTTTTGCTTTGCAGGAGCGGGTCGGGCTTCTTTTGTTGTGCTTTTTATCTTTATTTCAGCATTTGACTGAACAAAATGCAATAAAGAAAGCCTGACCCCATATTATTGATTTTTCGCAACCGGCGGTGCAATTTTCATATACCGCATGTTTTGTTTCCTATGCCGAATATAAATGATTGTTCATATGGAAAAGCAGATATAAATCCAAAAAGCAGTGACACTATCTAAAAAAAAATTCAATTCAACGATTGACAGTATACAATATATAATAGAACAAAACAAAGTAAATTTTTACATGAACCCTGGAAATTTCGGGTTGTGGGAAACCCAAATTTTTTGAAAAATGGCATAGTACTAAAAAAACGGCTATGGTATACTCTTTTTCGTAATTCGCGGAATCAAAAGAGCGTTCCAAACAAGAACCATTTTAGCAAAAGCCGGGGTGTTATCCATGGAAATATTGTTGACCCAATCTCCCCCGCCCGGAGACTCCCGGGTGGTGTATTGCGGAGACTGTATTACCTTTAAATTGTATCTTCCGGCCGTCATTCCGGGCAGGGCATGGGTAAGGACCAATCTGGGGTCTGCCCATGTTTCAAGAAAAGAGATTATCAACCGCATCGAAAAAAATGAGATCAAGCTGGATGGTGCCTGGTATGATATCCAGATGGTATTGGAAAGCGATTCGGTTTTTCGGGTGGTTCTTCCCTGCCACCAGACAGGGTTTTTCCAGGCAAAATGTTTTTTTATTCCGGAAACATCCACCACGCCCATCTGGCCTTCGGGCGGTAATTGCTATTTTAATGTGGAACCGGCCGGAACCTGTTGTGCCAATATCATTTACAATGCCTTTGTCCGACAATTCGGCCGGTCCAAATCCGATGAAACCTCTGAAAATAAGTTTGCCTCCATTGTTGAAACCCTGGATGCCAACGGGTATACCGTCATTCCCGAGTCAGGCAAGTTCAGGGATCTTAAAGCTCAGGTTCCCTTTATCTTTTCCCGTCTTGGGTGCCGGGTCCTGCATTTGCTGCCCATACATCCCACCCCCACTACCTATGCCAGGATGGGGCGGTTCGGAAGCCCCTATGCGGCCTTGAATTTTACGGAAGTTGATCCGGCCCTGGCGGTGTTTGATCCCTCGGCAACCCCCCTGGAACAATTCATGGAACTTGCAGATGCGGTCCATTTTTATAATGGGTACCTGTTTATGGATATTGCCATTAATCACACC
>JAHIVS010000168.1 GCA_018816605.1 Pseudomonadota bacterium | reverse complement strand
TGCTTCCCAAAAACTTTCCCCTGGTGCTCAATGCCGGCCGCCACAGCAAATACACCATGAACACCCAGATGCGGAACCCGGAATGGAACAAGGGAAAGCGGGGGTGTACCATCTCCATCAGCCCGGCCGACGCAAAATTACTGGGGCTTAAGGATGGACAAAAGGTAAGGGTGACAACCCAGGGAGGTAATGAAACCGGGGAACTTCAGGTCAGTGACCAGGTAAGAAAGGGAATGGTGCTGATTCCCCATGGATTCGGTTTAAACTATGGGGACAGGGTTGTTGGGTTAAATGTGAATCTCCTGACCCAAAGCACCCACAGGGATCCCATTGGAACTCCCCTTCACCGATTTGTTCCCTGCCGGGTGGAAGCGGCCTGAAAGAACCGGCATGAATGGATCGAAACAAATAGTTCCCGATCATTTTGGTAATTGAGTCAAGGCCCAAAACCTTGGTTGACAGGATTGCAATAACCCCGTATTGTCAAGCCTTTAACATTCCAAAACACAATAAAGGCCCCCATATGAAACAGACCGCAGCCACTGCCATCCAGACAACACCCCTTCGGTTTGAGCTGGCCAGATGGTCCATATTCACCATTCTCATCCTCACCTATATTCTGGTCTATTTCCACCGCATGGCGCCGGGGGTGGTTTCCCAATTTCTCATGGCAGACTTTAAGATCAGCGGAACCCGCCTGGGCGCACTGTCCGCCATCTATTTTGCCATCTATGCCCTGATGCAGATTCCTTCGGGTGTGATTGCCGATACGCTTGGAACCCGAACCTCCATTATCGCAGGAAATCTGGTGGCAGGCTCAGGCTCGATCCTTTTCGGCATGGCAACCAGTTTTGAAATGGCCTGTGCCGGCCGTTTCCTGGTGGGACTCGGGGTCTCGGTGGTCTTTATTTCCATCATGAAAAACAACTCGGTCTGGTTCCATGAAAAAGTTTTCGGCATCATGAGCGGCCTGACCCTTTTTTTCGGAAATCTCGGGGCGGTCATGGCGGCAAGTCCCCTTGCTTACGCCCTGACGATTTTTCACTGGCGCACGGTTTTTATGGGGATAGGCGTCCTTTCCCTAGGCCTTGGCCTGGTGGGATTTTTACTGGTCAGAAACACCCCCCGGGAGATGGGGTTTGATCCGCCCAATACCGATACATACAAATTGCAAACCAAGCATTGGCTGCTCAATCTTGGGGATGTGGTCACAAACCTTCGGGTCTGGCCCGGATTCTGGGTGCAATTGGGCATGATCGGCAGCAGCTACGCCTTTATGGGACTATGGGGCATGCCCTATCTGCGGGATGTCCATGGCTTAAGCCGGGCCGTTGCAGCCGATCACATGACAATCCAGTTGTTCAGTTTTGCGGTGGGAGCCCTGTTCTGGGGATGGGTGTCTGATAAAATCGGCAAACGGAAACCCTTTCTTTTATTGGCCGCAGCCGCCTATGTCCTGTCCTGGTTCATGCTCATGTATCTGACCTGGACACCGGGAATAGAAGGCTTCATCATATTTGGGTTCATGGGATTTTGCGCATCCGGCTTTGTCATCACCTTTGCCGCAGCCAAGGAGATTGTCCATCCACAGCTTTCCGGTATGGGGGTCAGCGTGGTCAACACCGGCTGCTTCATCGGCACCGCTCTGGCCCAACCGCTGTTGGGCTATATTGCCGACCTGACCTGGGATGGCACCCTGGCAGACGGCGTCCGGATTTACAGCGCCGCTGATTACCACAACGGCTTTCTCGCCATGGTCCTTTTTTCAATCATCGCCCTGGCAGCCGCCTTCAGGTTAAGGGAAACCCATTGCCGAAACTGTTTTAAAGGATGAAACAGACAATCGATATTAAACAACTATTGCCCATGGTGCCCATGGCAGCCGTCCTCACCGCGGTTTTTTTATGGGGCAGTTCCTTTTCAGCCATGCGCATTGTTTTAAATGACCTGACGCCCATGGCAGCCATCTTTTTGCGGCTTTTCATTGCCAGCCTCTGTATTATTCCCTTTGCTGGCAAACTCATCCGCCCGATTTTACAAAAAAATGGGGGGAAAAAGAATCGAAAAAAAGGAGACTGGAAACTTTTAGGGGGGATGGTGCTGTTCCAGCCCTGCCTCTATTTTGCCTTTGAATCCCGGGCCCTGATCTATACCACCTCTTCCCAGGCCGCCATTGTTTCGGCCTGTCTGCCCCTGATGGCAGGGGTGGCCGCCTGGATATTTTTATCAGAAGCCATCAATGCCAAAGTGATTATCGGTCTTGTTCTTTCCATTACCGGCGTGATTTTGCTCACCCTTTTTCAAAACCAGAGCGTGACCGCCCCAAACCCTATTCTTGGCAATCTTCTGGAGCTTATGGCCATGGTCGCTGCCTGCGGGTATATGATCCTGGTCAAGCAGCTCAGTTCCCGGTACAACACCTGGACCTTAACCGCCCTGCAGGTGATGGGGGGAACCCTGTTTTTTCTTCCCGGAGTTTTCCCCCTTTTATCCGCAGATCCCGCCATATGGACCTTAAAGTTGATCCTGCTGCTGCTGTTTCTAGGCCCCTGCGTGTCCCTGGGTGCCTTTGGCCTCTATAATTACGGCATCCGGACAATAGCTGTCTCCAAAGCCTCCATCTGCATCAACCTGATCCCGGTGATTGCCATGCTTCTGGGCTGGCTTGTTCTGGGGGAAACCCTGAATTTTAAACAGGGAGTTGCCGTTGGGATCGTGATCCTGGGCGTGGTGATAAGCCAGCATAAAGGCCGGCAGTAATCATTTTTTTTTGCGCGGTCTGTTTTTAGAATTGGGTATTTTCTTTCAGAAAAGGGCATGGTACTTTGATGACTTTTGAATTGATTATCAGCTGATTTAAAAAATTGGCGTTTAACATAAAGAGGAACGGTGAGCTCATGAGTTTATTTACGATTGATACAAAATTATGTGATAAAGATGGGATTTGTGCCATTGAATGCCCTGCCCATATTATTGAAATGACCGAAGCAGGACCGGTTCCCGCGGCCAATGCCCAAGAGATCTGCATCAAGTGCGGTCATTGTGTGGCCATCTGTCCCAAAGGGGCCTTCAGCCTGGATTTTTTAGCGCCTGACCAGTGTATGCCCATCCAAAAGGAGCGGATGCTCACGGTCGATCACACCGAGCATTTTTTACGGTCCCGCAGGTCCATCCGGCGGTACAGGCAAAAGGCCGTGCCAAGGGAATTATTTGAACAGGCCCTGTCAATTGCCAGCTGTGCCCCCACGGGCAGCAACCGGCAAACCGTCCGATGGCTGGTCATTGAAAACCGTTCCGATGTTCAGAAAATTGCCGGTCATGTGATTGACTGGATGCGGTATGTGGCCCAAAACCATCCCGAGATTGCCCAGACCCTTAACATGGAAGCGTTGATCGATCAATGGGATAATGGAATCGACCGGATTTGCAGGAATGC
>JAHIVS010000017.1 GCA_018816605.1 Pseudomonadota bacterium | reverse complement strand
CTCATCACTTATCTGCTGATGGCTATATACTGCCGGGAACAGTTCAATGAGAAGGTCTCAATCAAACGGGTCCGGGAATTGAGGACCTCAATCTTAAACGAACTGTTCAATGGACAGAATCCAGACCCTGATAAGCTAAGCCGGAACGAGATTGTCAAAGATCAAAAGAGCATCAGGCAAGCAAAAACCTAACCGGACACTACTGGTTTTTTCCATACCCTGAAACATATCTTCTTTATCAATTGTATTGTACCGATCAAAAAACATCTCCCTTGTTGAATGCCCTGTCATTTCCATAATCACAGAATCAACAACGCCTGCTTTACGCATATTTGTATTAAATGTCTGCCTCAAATCATGAAAACAAAGCCCCCGTTAACTTTTTGCCCATACAAAATACCCGCTTTCTCACAAGCGCTCTTTGATCCGGTTCTAACATCTTTGATGGGTTTCCCCCGGTACAAAAACACATGGGCATCATACAGCCCTCGTGGTATCGTTTCAAAATAGTTTAACAATTCCTTATTTATTGGAATTGACCTGGCTTCTTTGTCTTTTGTGTCAGGCACCTCAAGATCGATAAGCCGATAGTAAATATCCAACCTCATCCCAGTAAAATAGCCAATTGCGATGATGGGTCTTCCGTTTACCATCCGCTGTCTTTGCATCCTCAATTGAATAACCAACAAATTCTTTCCGCTGTTTCCCCCCAGGCAGCCGGTACTGTATCCAGTATTTTATTTTACCCTGTTTTTTCTTGCTGACCCAATTAACCCCACACTTACCTTCAATCTTTTTGAGAGATTGTTTATTGTTACAAACTGGGCACTCCTGTAAGACGGCCATTTTTCTCCTTGGGTAACAAAAAATGTTACCCGATTCTATTTCAGAATATTATTTATGTAAGTACATTTCATTTGCCTAAAACAATTTATGCACCCGGTTTTGCCTTTAAATTGGTTTTAACTTGAATTGTGATGGCATCCTTCTCTTTAGTGGAGTGCGCCACAAGATCAATACCGGCATCTGTTGTTAGGGGTGCAGATTCAATGCCGTGGAGTAGGTGCTTTTGTTGAACAAGCAATTCTCCGGTTTTGCCAATCGAAAGAAAGGTGAACGCCTACCCAATAAAAGTGGAAAATCCTTTCCGTGCCCCGGTGGTGATAAAGGCGCACCCGGGCTTTTTCCCGTTCAGAATTTCCAGGGACATGGGACGCACTTCAACCTCCATGGTCCCCATACCGTCCAAGCAACCGGACAGGAATGCATTGGAATGGGCCAACACAGCAAAAGGCCTCGTTTCGGATTCTCTGCAGTTCTTAGGACCCTTTATGACAATAGATGTCGAGAGGGCCTATCGAATCGCTGACATCCAGGTTCCGGAGCTCCGGCAGCCGCTTTTTGATTTCTGTCCACTCCCCGCCCTTTTGGGGGACACCCTTTCATGATCCGCAAACCGTATGTCTTTCATGGTATTTCTTTGTGATTTTGGCTGTGCGCCACGTTTACTTCAGCCATTCCGGGATCTGGTCCCGGCCGAAGACTTCCGTGAGGGTCTCCCTTCGTCGGATCAGCCCCTCCAAGGCTCCTTTCACCGCCACTGTCGCAGGCCTTGGCATGGAATTAAAATTGGGGGACTGCATTTCCTGGTACGCGCCGGTCCCGACATACACAATCAGGTCCCCGGGAGCCAGATCCCCCGGCAGGCAGGCATCCCCGGTGATCCGGTCTCCGGCACAGCTCTTCCCTGTAATGTCGGCGATCATCCGGTTTTGCGGGGCATACCGGTCAAGGGGCTTGCCGTCCACGATAAAAGGCTGATTAGGTGGATTGTTCGCCCCCTGCAGCCAGCATTCCGTGGTATCGGTCACCACCCAGGACCAGGGAACGGGCCGGGCCTGTTTTTTGATGAAGCTGATCCGGCAGACGTGGATGGCGGCGGATCCGAACAGAGCCCGGCCCGGCTCCACTTCCAGAGTTTTTTCCTTTGTGTCGATTCCCAGGCGGTTCAATTCCATTCGAAGATGTGCTGCGCACCGGCTGTAATCCTCAATGGCTGGTGAGGTATTAACGGACAGATCCGGGCACGGGCCTGGGAGCAGACGGCCGCGCACCTGTCTGAGCAGCGCGGAAATAAATGCATACCTGACCTGATTGCCGAATATCCCGGCAATTTTGTTAATATAATACAGCATTCGAAACTGATTTTTCATGGACTGATCCCGGTGATACGGGACAAAAGGGTCCAGGTGCTGGGCAAACCCGCCGCCGATATCGATCTCCCGAGGTTCCCAGCCGCCCAGAAGCTTTTTTAAGTTCTGAATCGCTATGGCATATCCCCGCATTTCGGCCTGCCAGTAATCCACTTCCTTCCGGTGACGTCCCAAATGGATATGAACACCGGACAGGTCCAGCCATTCGGATTTCAGGATGCGGTCTCCCAGGTCCGCCAGATCCTCCTCCGGAATTCCGGCCTTATAAGCGAAATGGGCCAGTTCCGTGGGCACCAGAAGACCGTGAGCCAGATCCGAATTCCGGTTCATACCCGAAAAACGGGGTCTCAGCCGGAGACGTACAACAGCCCTCCGGTTCAGCTTCCGGGCGAGTCCTTCAATCGCTTCAAATTCCGACTTGTCGTCCATGGTGATTCTCACCCCCTTGGAAATGGCAAGGGCAAGGGTCTTCATATCTGCAGTCAGTTTGCTGTTGCCGTTCAGGGAAAGACTCTCCGGGTTGAAACCGTTTTCGAGAGCCGTGGAGAGTTCCCCTTCGCTGAACAGGTCGCAGCCATCGGTTTCTGATGACAGAACCCGGCAAAGGGCTGCCGATGTGTTGGCCTTGATGGCCGGCAAAATACGGACCTTGCCCTGCCATTCTTCGGCAAATGAGCGTTTGAATCGTCTCAGATTATCCTCAAGCTGGGTCAGAGAAATAATTGCCAAGGGCGTGCCATATTTATCGGCCAGATCTTTCACGCAGAGGCTGTCCGCGCAGAACCGGCCCTGATCATTAAAATGGAATGCATAGGGTGACACTGCAGCCAGGGCCTCTCCCTGGCCCATGATGCCGATCTCCATGGTAAACAACCCGCCTATTCGGTTATGGGTGAACCCGGATAACACATCTTCCTCGATTTTTGATTTTCTATCTGCCATTTTTTTCTCCTGTTTTGTTGTGGTTTTTCAGTGTTTAAAGGCCAGGTCAAGATGGGACCCCATCCCCCGGCGAGCGAAACAAATAAATCGTATTGACCCGTCTTAATCTCCACTGAAAATGCAGCTCTGAAAACAGCCGGTGAAATCCGGTTCATTTTTGTTGCACAGGTAATTTCTTACTTTTCGAGCATGATTTTACTGCTCTTGAATAGCCAATGCAGAATCTGGGATTAAGCCTCCGTTTCATTATTAAAAAAGACCATAAGCAACAGATATCTTCGCCAACGATTCATTTTGGCGTTGGTGATAATTGCCTGTCTACCGAATGAGTGATGGCCAAACGTGAATCCTCGAACAAGGTTGTCGTGATCAAACCAATTCCGGTTAGAACCACAAAGACAATCAGGATAGGGGTCATTTCTCCCGATTGATTGCGGAGTTGGCAATATTATCCCCAACAAACATGTTATTTGAATCGAGGCCCTGATCATAAGAAAGATGCTTCTCTTGCCTGTTTTGTCTGAAATAAGTGGAAGGATGATGCAGCCAATAATACCACCGGCAATGATTGCCCCTCCTATCATGCCGGCTTGAATAGCAGCGTAACCTTTAGGGGCCAGAATCTGTTCGATCCAGGTTGATATGGTATTAAACGCAGAAAATCCGATGCAGAATACGATTAATAGAAGAATACCATCGTAAGTTCGGAAAAAGGATTTTAACCCTTCACTGAATTGGAGAAATTCCTCCCCTTCCTCCGGTCCCAAATGCTGTTTCAGGGGGCCTTCCCGGTAGAATAAAAGAAAGATTAAACAGACCAATGTAACAAAACCTCCATAGAGAATAAGCGTATTTCTAATTCCTATCATCCCAACCAGAATCGGTGTAAATGCCATTCCGCCTAAAATACCCAGCAATTGGGAAAGCATGGTTAATCCGTTGGCCGTAATCCTTTCGTCAACAGGAAACCACCGGGCGGTCATCGTGGTGATGGAATTGATAATCAGGGGCTGGGCTAGTGCAATAAAAAAAGTGCTGAGCAAAACGATGTTGAACTGCTCCCCGAAAAAACCTCTTAATAAACCGAAAACACTCATCATGGCCACACCAAAT
>JAHIVS010000167.1 GCA_018816605.1 Pseudomonadota bacterium | reverse complement strand
GCTTGCCCGGATGATGTCAAAGCGGAAAGTGGCCCTTCTTTCGCATCGGAAAACGGCAGCAGGTTCCGGACTTTCATCAAACCGGTTTTGACAAGATCAAAGGGAAGGCTCACGGTTGACTTTATTCCCGCTGCCAATGTGCTCATCAGCTTTGCACCCTGAGCCGACCAGTCAATACCCTCAAGAAAACTTTTTACTCCGGAGAATGCCTGAATCAGCCATCCGACAGGAGTGAGATTCATGAATGCCCACTTGATGCCTGCTACCAATGTGCCCATCAGCTTTACGCCCTGGGCCGACCAGTCGATACCGGAAAAGAAATCCGACAGGCCCGTGATTTTACCGACTATCCAACCGACTGCCTGGCTAAAAGCATTAGATATACTGCCTGCAATGCGGCTGACCAGGGCGGGCAGCGTTTCAAGGCTGACAACAATCCACCCCGCTGCCGTTCCGATACCTTCTCCTAAGCCCACAAAACAGGATAGCAGAAAGCCTATGATATCCGCCGCCCACTTTAATGGGGTTATTACCAGCCTGATGGCCCAGGCCAGCATTTGAAATGAGGCACCCACAAAGGTCCCAACAACCTCTCCAAAGGTTTGCCAGGAAGAAATATCAGTGGATGCAGATACACCCCAGAGCGCTAAACCAACCTGTGCAATCACAGAGCCTAACGCCTTGAATATATCCCACAAGGGAGTTACCACAGACCCCATACTGGCAAATACCGGCCGGAATATATCGGCAATGCCCAAAATGCTGAATTTTACAGCATCCCACATGCCGGAAAAGAACATTTTTATCCTGTAGATTACCTTTCCCACAGTGGTTACAAGGCCCACAAGGCCCGCCGCTTTGATATCCTTTGAAAGCTCACCTTCAATCATGCCGGTGGTGCCGTTCAGAGAAGAAAAAACAGCCCTGATCCCTTGAAATACCAGCGAGATCTTATTCCACCATACAGACACGATATCTGCCATTCCACCAAAGTTTTTCCGCCAGGCAATATATAAAACACCTATGGCTGCAACTATAGCCCACACAGGCCAGGATACTGCCACAAATGCTGCACCCACCGAGGCAAGCGCTCCTGTGACAAAGGGCAGGGCCATCGTTACCAAAACGGATGCACTGGCAAAAGCCGTGATGGCAATCACACCAACCGCAATAGCACCAACAAGACCAATAAGTGTTTTTCCTACAGTAGATCTGGCAAGGGAAGAGAACAATCCAATGATAGTCCCTAACCCAGTGGCCAAGGACAGGGTCACCGGCAGAAAAATATTTCCAATTATCTCTTTTAAATTGTGGAATCGCTGTCCATTGAGCGCCAACACAGCGCCCAGATCGCGGTTCATGGTTTCGGCCATGGCACTGGTAAATGCTGTCCCTTGATCCATGGCCCCGGAAAGACCGATGATATTGGTTTTAAGATCGCCCACCTTGCTGTACAAAAGATCGATGACCGCAACGGCTTCCTGAGTGCCAAATGCTTTTTGCATTTCCATTTTTTCAATGGCATCCAGCGTGGTTCCATATTTGCCTTGTAAGGCAGCAAGGATCTCGGGCATGGATAAAAGCTGGTTGTTTGCATCCATGAATTGCAGGTTAAGCTTTTGACCGGCACCGGCGGCTGACTGCATCATGGCTTTGTATTTTGTGCCGGCTTCACTGCCCGTCATGGTGGCCTGGAGCATCCCCAGGATGGATAATTGCTCCTGAAGGGGAACCTTGGCGGTGGTTGCCGTGGCCCCCAGCTGGGATATGGCCTGGGCCATGCCGGAACCCGTGGTTTTAAAATTCTTGACACTGGCTGCGATCCCGGCAGAAAAGACTTCCCCAAACTGCATGTCGGTAAGATCGGCATACATGTCTTTATAAATGCCGTAACCCGTAGCAAAAAGGCTGGTCATTTCAGCCGTGGTGGATTTGGTGGCTTTGCCGGTCAGGGCGGCAAGCTTTGTGAATTCTGCCACGCCCTCATCGGATAAAGACGCGATCCCCGACTTGATATCATATGCAGCACTGATAAATTGGGACTTGGTGGTACCCGCCCATTTTCCGGAAAATTGTTCTCCTGCATTTGAGAGAGCTTCCAGGTTCGTGATCCCAACAGAAGACAATTCCCCTAAAGCCGCCTGCGTTTCAACTGTAGCCCCCACACAAGAAAAAAAACCTCCCACCACTATCCCGGCGGCAACGGCAAGGGGAAGCAATGTTTTGGTCAGCATCCCCATTTTGGAACTTAACCTGCCGGCACCGGCCTCGGTTTGAGCCATGCCGCCACGAACACCACGCAGCGGTCCTGTGATATTATCCACAAGACCCATAACCGCCTGAACTGCAAAAACCGTATTCATTACTTTCCTCCGAGTATCTTGCCCATGTTTTTAAAAAATCTTTCTTCGATCCAGAGAGCAGCTGCTGACTGCTCAATTAAAGTTTCCAGGCTTTGAGAGGGCAGCTCGTGAAGCCAATGCCGAATCAGAATCTGCAACTGAGAAAGATCACTATTCTCAAGCTGCCCCCTGGCCTGTTTTATTAGTTTCCCAGCTCACCAAACCCGCACGCCTTGAGAAGGGCACCCCCGAATGTGGATGCAAGCCCGGAATACTCCTTAAAAGTTTCCTGCATTTGCTCTTTATCGTCGGGATGCACTGCGCTTAAGCACAGGTTTTTCAGGGCCAGGTTCGGCGATTTCATCATTTGCTTTTGTGCTCTTTCGGTGGCCTGGGGAGTGGGTTTGGCAAATCGGATGGACACGGTTACGTCTTTGCCTTTAAACACATCAAAAAACTCATGGCTGAACTCGTTATACCCTTTTTCCTTGCCGTCTTTTACTTGTACCTCATCCATGGTTGTTGCCTTTTTTTATGGGTTAATAATTTTTGTTGCCTGGTATCCTACTTGTATGCCGCCTCACCATTCCACTCGATGGGGCTCAGGATAATAAAATCAAACTTCACCG
>JAHIVS010000166.1 GCA_018816605.1 Pseudomonadota bacterium | reverse complement strand
CTGGCATTGCTGGACCGTTTCAAGGAAACCGGCATCGAATCTCTGGCGGTCTGTTTTATCAACTCCTATGAAAACCCGGTCAATGAACGAAAAATCAAGGAGATCATTGAGGCAAAAGACCCGGACCTTTTCTTGTCCGTCTCCTTTGAAGTGCTGCCCCAGATCCGGGAATACGAGCGCAGCTGCACCACGGCGGTGAACGCCTATGTCAAACCCATCACCTTCCGGTATTTGAACAAACTGACGGCCAGGCTTGGCGCCATGGGGTTTTCCGGCAAGCTGTTCATCATGCTGTCCTCCGGCGGGATCACCTCGGTTGCAACGGCCAGGGAATTTCCCGTTCGGATCATCGAGTCCGGACCCACGGCAGCCGTGATCGCCTCCCAGTATTATGGAAAAATGTTTGGTATACGGGACATGTTCTGTTTTGACATGGGCGGCACCACGGCCAAATCCTGTTTGATTCAGAAAGGCCATGCAGGACTGGTTTCCACCTTTGAGGTGGGCCGGGTCCAGCGGTTTAAAAAGGGATCCGGACTGCCCATCCAGGTACCGGTGGTGGATCTCATGGAGATCGGTGCCGGCGGCGGCTCCATTGCCAAAATCAACCGCCTTGGGCTTTTGGGGGTGGGTCCTGAAAGCGCGGGAGCAGATCCAGGGCCTGCCTGTTACGCCCTGGGAGGAGAGGACCCCACGGTCACGGATGCGGATCTGGTGCTGGGATACCTGGACCCTGACTTTTTTCTGGGGGGCGCCATGCCCCTGGACCTGGAACTTTCCCGACAGGCCATTTTGAAAAAAATAGCCCTTCCCCTGGGAACCACCCTGGTGGAGGCGGCCTTCGGCATCCATGATCTGATCAATGAAACCATGGCAGCGGCGGCCAAAACCCATATTGCGGAAAAAGGCGGCAACCCTTCCAGTATCACCATGTCGGCATTCGGGGGAGCCGGCCCTGTGCATGCCTACGGCCTTGCCAGAAAGATCGGGGCCAAAACCATCCTGGTTCCCCCCCTGGCAGGGGTGGGATCGGCCCTGGGATTTTTTACGGCACCCGTTGCCTTTGACCTTTCCCGCAGCCACCGGGTGGGACTGGAGGGGGCAGACTTTAAAGAAGTGGAGTCCCTTTTTGCCCAACTGGAACAAGAAAGTGCAACCATTCTGGCAGATGCGGCAAAGGGAAAACAGATTTTGTTTGAGCGGACCCTTTTGATGCGGTTTAAGGGCCAGGGTGCTGAAACAGACTTAAGGATTGAAAACAAACCCTTTGACGCTTTTTCCCGCCGGGATATAAGACGTCTGTTTGACACGGAATACAAACGGCTCTACGGACGGACCTATAAGGATACCCCGGTGGAGCTGGTCACCTTCAAGGTGAGGGCCAGCCTTCCCAAGCGGCCTTTTTCCATTCCGAAACTCTCCCATGAAAATCGTGACATAGCCGCCTGTATCAAAGGACATCGCCCGGCATTTTCCATTATTCAGCGGGCGTATATTCCCTTTACCGTCTATGACCGGTCCTGCCTCTTTCCCGGTGCAAGGCTAAAAGGGCCGGCCATTATCGAAGAGCGCGAGTCCACCATTGTCATGGGCGAGGATGCAAAGGGTCGGGTGGATGACTTCGGCTTTATCTGGATTGACTTTCATGATGAAACGCGGACAAAGGGGGAAAAAACCCATGAATAACCGGATTCATAAGAGCAGGAGACAGTTTGACCCCATCACCCTTGAGATTCTCTGGCGAAGATTGGTGTCTATCGTGGACGAGGCAGATGCCTCGGTTGCACGCACGGCCTTTTCAAGCCTGCTCCGGGACGCCCATGATTACACCTGCATGTTCACGGACAGCCGGGGACAGGAACTGGTCCAGGGAACCTTTTGCACCCCGGGCCAGGCCGGTGCCATGGCCCTGGGGGTTAAACAGATCATCCGGTCCATCCCCCTCAATGAGTATAAGAACGGGGATGTGTTTATTGTCAATGACCCCTGGCTTCTGGCAGGCCATCTCAATGATGTGTGTGTGTTAAGCCCAATCTTTTATCGCGGCAGTCCCGTGGCCTTCACGGCCTGTGTCTTCCATCACTCGGATATCGGGGGCCGGGTCTCCTCGGACAACCGGGAGGTGTTTGAAGAAGG
>JAHIVS010000165.1 GCA_018816605.1 Pseudomonadota bacterium | reverse complement strand
TTTCAGGGCATCGCAAAGGAGGGGCAGGCAGACTTCCCCTTCTCCCCGGAGGACAAAATCAATTTCCTTGCACGCCAGGCTTTCTTCGGGGAAATGGGTGGGGTGGTGGCCGCCCATGACAATATAGGCCGGGGGATAAAATTTTTTGATCACCCGGGCCGTGGTGAGAGCCTGTTCACAATAGGCTGTAAAAAGAGAGGAAATCCCGACCAGAAAGGGCTGCTCATTCCTGACCTGTGTGCCGATATGCTCATAGCTGTATCCGAAATGTTTAAACTGGTGGAAAAGGGAAAACAAAGATAGATCCTCATGACCGTAAAAGGAGGCCAAATGGGAAAATTCATTGGGCAGGGCCAGTATTTTTGATTTGTCCGTGGCAAGGCCATCCAGGATACGGGTTGGGTATCCCCGGGCTTCCAGACTTGCACAAATGGAGGCAAGACCGTAGGGGATGGTCCGTTTTCGGGTCAGGTAAAATTCTTCAATGGGCGGCTGAACCAAAATGATTTTTGGAAAGCCTGTGTCCGGGGCTGACTCTGTATTCAGTGAAGGATTCATCTAATTTACGTCGGGAAATTTGATGATGAATCCCAGGCAGAGCAGGGGGATAAAGGCAGAATACAATAATACCGTCTCAAGTCCAACCATATCCGCAAGTTTTCCCATGAAAGGCGAGATGGTTCCCCCCAGTCCATAGGCAAATCCCATCATCAGGCTGGAGACCATGGCCCGGGATTTGGGGGCGAGTTTCTGGGCCATGACTACCCCCAGGGGCAGGGAGGCCAGCACACTGAAACCTGCCAGAAAGGAACCAAAATACACCCAGGGTCCGGGCAGAAAAAGGTATAACAACAGGGTCGGTGGCATGAGAATAAAAGAGAGCATAAAGATTTTTTTAAACCCGGTCCTGTCTGCCAGATAACCGGCCAGAAGACCGCTTAGGGTGCCGCCCATGATAAAAAGGGCCACGATCAGCCCCACCGAGAAAAGCGTATGGCCCTGATCTGCCAGGAAAATCGGCATAAAGGTCATAAAGGTTTGCCCGGTGACGGCCCGCAAGACCATGACAACCCAGATCAGGAGTATGGGCTTATACACCTTTCCCAGACTGTCTTTCATGGACCCCAGAAACCCAAGATGGGCAAGATTTTCTGAAACCGGCAGGGGCAGGTATTTAAAGCAGAAAATAAAGGCCACAAGTCCTAGAATCAGCGTATAGGGCATGGCTTCCAGACTGTATCGTGTCACATACCAGGTAATAAAGACCGGCCCCAATGCAAAGGCAAGGGTTCCGCCGGTATTGTAGATGGACAGACAGAATCCTGTTTTGTTGCCGGAATACAGGGGCACCATGCCGGTGGTGGACGGATGGAACATGGAAGAGCCGATGGAGCCCAGGGCCAGCACCAAAAGCAGTATGGTGAAATTGGGCGCGATACCGGAAAAAGGGATGCAGAAAAAAGCAAGGAATAGACCTGAAAATACAAAAATACGGCTTTCATGGCGGTCTGCCAGATAGCCCACCACGGGCTGGACGATAAAGGCCAGAAACCGGACAAGACCGGTGAGAAGGCCGACCTGGGCAAGGGTCAATTCCAGCTTGTCCATGAAGGCGGGCAGAAGCGGCGTGAAAAAAGAAGAATAAAAATCACCGGTAAAATGGACAAGGGTCAGGACAAAAATAATATTGTAGTGAACCTTGTGTGAAGAATTTTCTGATGCTGTCATGGCCATTTCCCGGGGTTGAAATCCTTAGTTTTTCAGACTGTGAATGGGGGCGGGGATCTGACCGCCAAAGGTGACAAAGGCATCTTTCAGGTCTAAATGTGCCACCTTCATGATTCTGGCTTCTCCCAGGAGACCGCCGAAATAGACCTTGTCCCCTGCTTTTTTCCCGGGGACCGGGATCAATCGGCAGGCGGTTGTCTTGGCATTGATCATCCCGATGGCCATCTCATCGGCAATAATGCCGGCCAGGCATTCTTCGGTGATATCGCCGGGGATGGGTACCATGTCCAGGCCCACGGAACACACGCAGGTCATGGCTTCCAGTTTTTCCATGGTCAGATATCCCTTGTGGGCGGCTTCGGCAATGTTCAAATCCTCACTCACCGGGATAAAGGCACCGCTCAACCCCCCCACATGGGAGCTTGCAAAGGCGCCGCCTTTTTTAACGGCATCATTGAGCATGGCCAGGGCGGCCGTTGAACCCGGCACCCCGATATGGGAAAGCCCCAGGGCCTGGAAGATTTCGCCGATGCTGTCACCCACAGTCGGGGTGGGGGCCAGGGAAAGGTCCACCACGCCAAACTGGATACCAAGATTCTGGGCCACTTCCCGGCCAATGAGTTCTCCCACCCGGGTCACTTTGCAGGCGGTCCGTTTGATGATTTCCGCTATCTCGCCCAGGTTGGGTTTCTGGTCTTTGAGATTTCTTTCGATGGCTCTTTTGATAACGCCTGGACCTGAAACCCCCACATTGATGACGGCATCGGCAACCCCCACCCCAAGATA
>JAHIVS010000016.1 GCA_018816605.1 Pseudomonadota bacterium | reverse complement strand
AAGATGGGTGGCACTGCTGACGAAAACATCCCCGTTAAACCGATTTCCCAGCTTTTCCAGGGTTAAAATAGTCCCGGGTTTGGCCTTGGCACTGCCCTGGAATTTCATTTTCCCCCTGATCCGTGCCAGACCCGCCTTGAGCAGGTGGGCATCTGCCCAGGCCTTGAGACCGGTCTTGTCCAAGGGGGCTGCCGTCTGAAGATTCAATGTTGCAAGCCCGATGACCCCGGCCAGCTCACTAGAACTTAGGTTCCCCTGGGCATTTAAAGAGGGGGGACTGCCGGTCTCATCAACCGCGGTCTGGGAACTTGGTTCCCAGGTGGTTCCGGTCACCTGGGACACCTGGGTCCTGGCATCCATATGGGCATCAAACGAGATGATATCACTTCCATAGCTTACGCTCAGCTGGGCGGCCGCATCGGTTTTAGGCGGGGATACCGATATCTTGCCATCCTCCACAATGACCAGCATACCGTTGATTTCTGCCCGGGCCAGCATAAAATCCCAATCCGTACAATAATACTGAACCAGTTCTTTATAGGAGGTAGTGGTACTCGTAATCTCCTGGGTAAGCCCCCCATATCCCTGGATAAGGGTTGCAATGATCTCACTGTCTTTTTTGTCCACATAATTGGCATTTTTTCGGCCAATGGTCATTTTTACGGCCTTATCCCGACAGTCTACAATCAGCTGGGCCTGGTTTTCACTGGCGATTCTGATGCCGTGGCGGATAACGATCCCCTTGAAAATTGTCTCGCTTTGTTGTTCATACCCCGCCTTGATCTCAATTTCACTGCCGGGCTTAAAGTCATCGGTATTGCTGACCGGGAAATCTCCTTTGGCCATATCCCCATCCAGCAGAATAATCTTTGCCCTGGGGATCTGGTTAATTTTTTTGTTCACCGTCACAGAAATAATTTTTCGCGTCCCGTCCAATTGAGTGCCATTGCACAAGATGCTAAGGGTTACCAGACCACTGCCTTCTATTTTAGGGGAGTTTGCCATTTTTTACCTTAAAGGGGGAAACCAGATCCGGGTGCCTGATTTGATTTGTCTGAAATTAATGATATTATTGGCTCTTGCAACCTTTGCATAATAGGAAGCATCCTTATATATCTTGTAACACAGCAGCGGCAGGGTATCTCCCTGTTTGAATATCACCCCGTGGGAAAGATCCGGGGAGGATTTATTGGCCTGTTTGGCCTCCTCTTCATTGCTGATAAAACTTTCAAAACTCAGGGAAACCAATGCCCTTAAAGAATCCCCCTGGGGTTTGAACAGGGTGTGTTCGACCTTCTGGGAGGTCAGGCGACCATTGAAAATCAACTCCCCCCAGAGCACCTGAACCACGCTGGGTTCGTGCTGGTCCCCGTTATAATCATAGGTGATGGTATGAAGTTTTTCGAGCAGCTCCTTCACCGATGGCGGTGTTGAGACGCTGCCCGGATATTTGATGGCACCGGTGCCGTCCAGCAACAGTTTAAAGGAAAGGGTTTCCGGCTTGATGGCACAAAATTTCTGATCAGATCCCAGTTGGCCCACTGTTTTTGTCTTGTTATAATCTATGGCCCGGTCATGGGAATAATCCGTGGGGTTCAGCATGGCTTCAAACTGGTTGGCATCGCCCCCCTGAACACTGATGATCCCCCCGTCAACGGTACACCGGGAAATGGAAAGCCTTTTTTTATCTCCCTTGGCAGGGTCCATGGGTCTGTCTCCTCTACCGTTCCATCCGGTCTTGAATAATTTCCAGGATCATCTCCCGGCATTCCAATAGAAGTTGTTTTTTAAGCATTTCCCGCTCCCTTTCGGACTCCTGGACTTTTTGGCTCGCAGCTTTCCGGGACACTTCTTTTCCCGCCAGGTCCGGATAAGTCCCGGCTGATCCGGACAAATCTGATCCTGAGCCGGGGCCGGTTCTGGCTTTTACCACCATTTCATCTATTTCAATGGCCATATTTGCTGTCTTCCCTTGTAAAATAATTATAGGTCAGCTCGATGGTT